>PWPN01000375.1 GCA_003557125.1 Phycisphaerae bacterium
ACGAGCGACTGATTAATGACCACGGTCGGCCCGCCGGCCTGTCCGCTGACTGCGTTACCAGTAATGGGCTGTGCCATACATTCCTCTCACTTTCGTGTCCTGATGTCGTCCATGGGGAGGCATCCCTGCCGTGGGCCGTCTCGTTCCCCGAGGTCGTATCGGTTCTACCACATCGCCGGGCCGAAGGCCTGCCCGCTGCCCGGTCGTCCGGTGCTTCCGATGACCGGGAAGGACCTTTCCGCCTTTCCCAGGCACCGGCTTGCACTCCGTTCCCCTTCCAATGGAAGAATCAGAGATTTTACCATGTTCGTTCGATGAATCCAGTATCCACGTCACCCTCGAGGTAGCGGGGGTGCTCGATGATCTGGCGATGGATGGAGATGGTCGTCGGCGTCGGTTCGATCACGAACTCCTCCAGGCATCTCCTCAGGCAGGCTAACGCTTCTTCGCGCGTCGGCCGATGAACGATGAGTTTGGCGATCATCGAGTCGTAGCGCGGGCTGATCATCATGCCCGAGTGTACGTGCGTATCGACACGGACGCCGAGCCCGCCGGGCGGCAGGAAGGTGGTGATACGCCCGGGGCAGGGTCGGAAGTCCGCAGCCGGGTTTTCCGCATTGATCCGGCACTCGATCGCGACGCCTTCCTGTTTGATATCGCGCTGCCGCATCGGCAGCGGTTGGCCGGCCGCCACGCGGATCTGCCAGGCGAGCAGGTCGTGCTTCGTGACCATCTCGGTGATGGGATGCTCCACCTGGATGCGGGTGTTCATCTCCATGAAATAGAACTTGCCCTTGCGGTCGACGAGAAACTCGACCGTACCCGCCCCGTGGTACTGGGCGGCCTTGGCCAGACGAACCGCCGACTTGCAAAGCTCTTCGCGCGTACGCTCGTTGAGGGCCGGCGCCGGCGATTCCTCGATGAGCTTCTGGTGGCGACGCTGGAGGCTGCAGTCCCGCTCGTAGAAGTGCAGGACATGGCCCATCCGGTCCCCCATGATCTGGACTTCGACGTGCCGGGCATTCTCGATGACCTTCTCGAGATACAGCGCGCCGGACTTGAAGGAAGCCTCGGCTTCGGCACGGGCAGCCGGCAGGCTGTGGCGCAGCGCCGCCTCGTTGTGAACGAGACGGATCCCGCGCCCCCCGCCTCCCGCAGCCGCTTTGACCATGACCGGATACCCGATCTTGGCTGCCCAGGCGACAGCCTCCGCATCGTCTTCGAGAGGCCCTTCCGACCACGGGATGTTGGGCACCTTGCTTTTTTTGGCGAGCTTCTTGGCTGCGATCTTGTCGCCAAGCAGTCGCATCGATTCGGAACTGGGGCCGACGAACTCGATCTGCGAGTCGCGGCAGGCATCGGCGAAATGGGCATTCTCCGACAGGAACCCGTACCCTGGATGGATCGCGTCCACATTGGCCACTTCCGCAGCGGCGATGATGCGATCGATCTTCAGATAACTCTCCGACGCCGCCCCCGGGCCGATGCAGATCGACCGATCCGCCAGGCGGAGGTAGGGCATCTCACGGTCTTCCTGCGAATGGACGCAGACCGTCCGGATACCGAGTTCCTTACAGGCCCTCAGAATGCGCAGCGCGATCTCGCCGCGATTGGCTATGAGCAAACGGGAAAACATGCGTTGGGTCATCCTCGCGATCTTGGGCGCCACGGGCAATCGGCTATAACGGACGCTGCGACGCTTTCCATGAGATCCGGGTCAACTTTGCGGCCGAACCAGAAAGAGAGGCTGGCCGAATTCGACCGCCTGCTCATTGTGGACGAGGATCCGCTCGATCGTACCGGTCACCTCCGCCTGGATCTCGTTGAAGACCTTCATCGCTTCTATGACGCAGACCGTCGTATCATTGCCGACTTCCTGGCCAATAGAAATTAAAGGTGGGGACTCGGGATCGGACGCCATGTACACCGTCCCGACCATGGGCGAGGGAACCGGCACGAGGCCCTCGTCCGGCGAGCCGGCCTCCCCCGCATCGGGCGCGGCTAAGGCACCGGCCTCAACGGGATGCGCTGCCGGCGGAGGCGCTGAGACGACCATCGGCTGTGCCACGCCCCCCTTGCGCAGGACGATGGACGTCTCCCCTTCACGGATCTTGATCTCGCTGAGGTCGTTGGCGACCATCAGCTCCAACAGTTCGCGAATGTTTTGAATATCAACCACTAAACCACCATCGTGTCCAGGTCTTTGGAAAGCCCGCTGAGCACCTTGCAGCCAGCCTCGGTGACCAGCACGTCGTCCTCGATTCGCACGCCCCCCACGCCCGGCCAATAAACTCCGGGTTCCACCGTCACGACCATACCCGCTTCGAGCCGGTCCGTCACGCGCGGCCCCAGACGGGGCGGCTCGTGGATGTCCAAGCCGAGCCCATGCCCCAGGCTGTGCGTGAAGCGGTCATCCAGACCCGCCTGCCGGAGGCTGTCCCGGGCAGCCGAGTCCACGTCGCACATCCGCACGCCCGGAGCGATCATCCGGATCGCCGTTTCCTGGGCCTCCCGCACGCAGTTGTAGAAGCGCTCGAAACGCGGCGGAATTCTATGAACGAATAGCATCCGGGTCAAGTCGCTGCGGTAGTGGCCGACGACCGCCCCCCAGTCGATGAGCACGGCACTGCCCGACCGGATTTTCCGATCCCCGGGAACCGCATGCGGCAACGAGCTATGCGAACCGACCGCGACGATGATCGGAAAACTCGCTCCCGTCGCGCCGCGGCGGATCATTTCGTGCTGAAGGTCGGCCGCCAGCTCCCGCTCCGTCATGCCTGGACGGACCCTGCGCGTCACCGCCCGAAAGGCCGACTCGGCCACCTCGATCGCGCGCCGGAGTTGAGCGATCTCCTGTGCGTCCTTGAGGACCCGCAGAGGTTCCACGATGCGGGGAGACGCGACGAGCCGTGCCGGATGGATCGCTTTGCGGAAGGTCGCATGCGTGCCGACCGTCAACGCAGCAGGCTCGAAGCCGATCCGAGCCAGTCGATGCCTTCGCACGAGCCGGGCCAGCGCCTCGGAAAGCGCCCCTTCGCGAACGAGAGTCGAAGCCCACGGGCAACGCCGCTCGGCCTCCTCGGCGAATCGCCCATCCGTAAGCAGCCAGACGCGCCGTGGAAGGATGAGCGCCGCACCGTCCTCGCCGTCGAAACCCGTCAGATAGTACTGATCCGCCCGGCCGGTCACCAGGTGGCCGTCCAGCGCTTTCTTACGTATACTCGACCGGCAGGCGCTCAGGCGCCGGGCAAGGTAGGATGGCGGCTGGGGCGCACGCGCTTCGGTCGATCCTGTTTCGGACATGGCATGCCTCCCGTGCGGTGACCAACACTCCGCATGACATTGGCTGGAACAAGGGAATCTACGGGCGTCCCAGTCCGGTGTCAAAACCGGATCGCCCGCTCCGAAGTGCGATTTACGGGGACGCGAAGCCCGTAGCGGCGGGATGGGTACAGGTTTATCGTCAAGGCCCACGAGGCGAATCATGCAGGTACGGCTCACAAAGGACGAGGCGGTCCTGACCGAACTGAACTTCGACGACGAGCGCGAGATCTACATCGGAACCGATGCGGACTGCGCGATTCAG
>PWPN01000171.1 GCA_003557125.1 Phycisphaerae bacterium
CTCCGCGACGTCCGACCACAAAACCTGTACAACCCTGCACCTCATGAAATATCCGGGTTAGCGCCCTGCCAACCTGTAGCGCCCGTACCCCCCTGAGAAGCAGGCATTGCTCACACGGATCAGCCTGTAATATGGCTGTAGGCCAACCCTGAAAGCTGGGTATAGGCTTTGAGCATCGGCAGATGCTTGCCGTAGACGAGCACGTTGTGATGCCCTCGGATGTCGCGTGTGTCAGCCACATCGTCTACGGACATTTCGAAGGCGGTGCGACAGCCTCCGACGCCGTCGCCGGGATGCGTCTCGATGTTGGCCAGCAGCGTACCGGTGCAGGCCATCAGCTCGCCCGGATGGAGGAATTTCATCATCGTGACATCCTGGCCTTCGCGGAGAATGACCTGGGGAGCGACGCCCCAGTCCGACTCATGATGGGAGCGAAGGACGTACTCGCTGTCCGGTTCGTCGACGCCGTCCATTTTCGTCGGGGCTGTGCAGTGCGCGCCCATGTAGGTGTTACGGACCGTGTTGGGCGAGGGGTTGTGCATAAAGCCGGGACGATCGAGCAGGAAGCTGCCCAGAAGAAGCGAGAGCGTGGCTGTGATGTCGCGTTCGCATGCCCCGCACGTTCCTTCGTTGAGAAGCTGCATGTAGGCCATGCATGGCGGCGGCGTGCGTCGGTCGGCCACGAGGCCGAGGCAGTCCATCGTGATGGCGTCGCAGCCGGTCTCCTTGATCAGCTGGCGATTGGCGACGTAGGTGCGGGCAGCCTCGAAGATCTCGTTCTCATCCGGCTCGACGATCCGTTGCGATTTGGAGCGGTAGCAGGCCGCGATTTCGCGTGCTTCGGTGGAATTGGCTGTGGCGTCGTAGGCCAGTGCGAAACGCTCGAGCGGAATGTGATGGAGCATCGTCCCGAGCGGTTCGAGCTTCTGCTCCTGCTCCTGTTGCCCGTGGACCACGGCGACCCGCGTCACGGACATCTGCCATACGGTTTTGAGCATGCGCAGGGCGGTCCCCAGCCACTCGACGTCCTGTGTCGAGCCGACGAACAGGCGCGGGATCGTGCGGTATTTCTGGAGCGTGGGCGTGAACTGGGTCCCTTGCGGAGCGAAGACGATCGTGGGCAGGTCGCCGCGATTCTCAAGGTACCAGTCGACCTTGTCCCATCCGCAGGGGTGCAGCCCCATGACGGTGAGTATGACGCCGTCGGCCTGGGTGGCTGCGGTCGATTCGAGGAAGGCATTGACGGCAGCGCTGTCCGTCAGCGCTTCGGCCTGAATGTCGATTTTTACGCCGAGTCTAGCGGCAGCTTTTTCGAGCACTTCGGTGTAGCGTCGTTGGCTGGCTGCGATGTCGTAGGCAGCGCCGGGCCAGCCCATGTAGTAGCGGTCGACAGGTTCGCGCGTGAAGGCCGCTCGGAACAGGGGTTGCTTGGCGTTGCCCGGTTTGGGGGTAGCCTCCATCGCGTTGGCGACAGCCGAGTCGAACAGGCCCAACTGGACGGCCAATGCCGCTCCCCCCAGTGCGCCCAGGCCGGTCAGGAACTCCCGGCGGCCGATGTTCGAGCAGCAACCGACGGGGCAGCATGACTTTCGCGAACGAGGATCGTTTGCACACATGGAGGGGCTCCTTTCGCATTGCTTGAAGTGTGTCGCTGCATAGCCGACCTGACCTGATTGAGATGGTAAGGCTCAGAGCCTCATGTATTCGGACGATCGCTTATCGCCAGAGCGAAGGTCCCCCTGAAAGAGGGGGATGCGAGGTGCATTATACCACAGGCTGCTCCGCCGTCGATAATATTTTTATGGCGGAACGTCACAGAGGGCAGGGGTTGGACCGATTTTCAGGGGGGGGGCTCAACACGACCATCATGAAAGCTCACTTGCACAGGGGGGGGCGTGCAGTGAGCTTTCATCGAATGACGATCGATCCCGAGGGGATCTTTCTTGTCCGGGCCGTGGCGTACTTTTCGGGCGATCAGTGGTCGGTCTTCCTGGAGCGCGTCCGTTTGGATTTGTCGGATCCGTCCTCCTGCTCCAGGCCCTCGTGCGGTTCCTCGCTTTCCTCGTACGATTCGGGTTCGAGCTCGGAGGAGTATTCGCGCTCGGCGATGACGTCTTCGAGTCGCTCTTTCTCGGCGACGAGCTGTTCGAGGGTGAGGCTCTCGACGTCGAGCGTGCTGCACGCGGGCAGCTCGATGCCGTGCTTGCGAAGATACGCATCGACCTGGGTTTTGTTCTTCTTGTACAGGTAAAAGCCTACTGCGGCTGTGCCGAGGCCGACAAAGAATCCGGTTACGTGCTGCAAGGTCGTTTTCATTTCGTCACCTTTCAAATGGTATGCGCCCTATGTTTGCGTCTTATCCTTGTCTCCAATACGGAGCGGGATTCCTTTCTCCCACGGGCCCAGCGCATCGAGCATCTTGTCGTGAAGACGGCTGACTTCCTGGAGATTGCTCAAGAGGTCGCCCTTGGGGCTTCCCGCTCCGACAAAAGTATGGAGCAAGCTGGGCAGAACTTCCAGCCATGCGCGCCAGCCGGTCCGGCGGATCGCCGAGGCGGTGACCTCGGGCGCATCTCCGTTTCCGTCAGGCCTTACTTCCACAGCCTCGGCCCGGCTCTCCAGCAGGTGCCGGCCGAAGGATGCGAACCAGGTCAATAACGCCGATCGCCAGGCATGGCCGCGTAACATCCCGACCGCCAGGTACGCGACCGAGACGACCTCGGGGTGATACGCACCTTGCTGGCGAAGCTCCCGGACGGCATGCGAGAGGACGGCCGAGCCGGTCGCCATCCCCGCCGCGACATCGAGCGCCTTGAGGTTGGAGGGCTTGACCCCGAACGATCTGCAAAGCCAGGAAGCCAGCAGGATCGCCCCCGAGGCTGCGACCGAGGCGGTCAGCGGATCGTGCGGGGGGCCGGATTCGATCCGGACGGGGCGATTGTCGTGCTGCAAGGACATGGCCAATGCGATACGGACCAGCAGTTCCTCCCGGCGGATGACCATCGGGTCGAACTTCACGAGGATCGTGCGGACCGCAGGGGTGTAGCGCAGCGGGGCGATGCCCGCATGCGAGCGAAGCTCCCGCTCGAAAGCGGCCGGGTCGGGCAGTGGGTGCGAAAGCTCGGCCCGGAGCCTGGCGGGCAGCTCATGCAGCACGGTCACAGTCAATGCATTGTCATCCTGCATCATGATTGCTTCCCGGTAACATCGTGCCACAACAGGCGGCCCGAATTGGCGACGACGGCGACCGTGCAGGCATTGTGCAGCACGGCGCCCCAGAATACCGGCAAGACGCCCATGGCCGAGAGGACCAGCCCGACGGTGTTGACGCCGATGGAGATCCCGAAATTCTGCCGGACGATGTCCATGGTCTTTTTCCCGAGGCGGATCACGCCCGGGATCAGCAGCGGGTCGTCGCCGGCGATGGTGATGTCGGCAGCTTCCATAGCCACATCGGTGCGGCTCGCGCCGGTGGCGATGCCCACGTTGGCATAGGCCAGGGCGGGTGCGTCGTTGATGCCGTCGCCCACCATGACCACGTTCGTGCCGCGCGACTGAAGGCGGAGGATCATCTCGGCTTTGTCCTCGGGCAGCGCCTCGGCGTGGTAGCGATCCATGGCCATCCGGTCGGCGACGACGGAGGCATGCTGCTCGACGTCGCCGGTCAACAGGACGATGTCGTCCATGCCCGTCATGCGCAGGCGGTTCAGCGCTTTCTTCATGTTCTCGCGGAGCGCGTCCTGCACGCCCAGCACGCCAAGCAGTCGGCCGTCGCCCGCGACGTACAGGATATTTTCGCCCGAGGCGACCAGCTTGTGCACCGCTACCGTCGCCGAGGCGAGGTCCACACCGCTCTCTTCCATGTGCCGCCGACTGCCGACGCGGACGGTTTGCCCGTCGACTTCGACCTCCACGCCCCGGGCCACGACGACGTCGGCGGTCCCGTGCTGGGGGATGGCATAGCCGCTACGGCGGACTTTTTCGAGGATGGCCGCTGCCATCGGGTGCGAGGACGTTTCCTCGGCGGCCGCAGCCAGTTCCAGCAGTCGCCGTGAGGTTATGCCCGTCTCAAGCGGGACGACGCTGAGCACCTGGGGGCGCCCCTCGGTGAGCGTGCCGGTCTTGTCGAGGATGAGCGTGTCGGCCTCGTCCATCAGTTCGAGATAGCTGCCGCCCTTGATGAGGATCCCGTGCCGTGCCCCGGTGCAGATCGAGGCCGACAGGGCCGTCGCGGTCGAAAGGCGCACGCCGCAGGAATAATCGATGATCAGCATGTTCAGCGCGCGGTCCGCTCTTCGGGTCACGGCATAGACCAGGGCCGCCAGGGCGAAGTTGACGGGGATGAACGCAGCCGAAAACTTGTCGGCAAAGGCCTGAATGGGGGCCTTGTGCTGGGCGGCTTCCTCGACCATGTGGACGATGCGCCCCACAGCCGTCTGGTCGCCCACGCGATGGGCGCGTACCCTGACCGAGCCGTTCTTGACGACGCTGCCGGCATAGACCTCGTCATTCGCACCGCAGGTGACCGGCATGAACTCGCCCGTGATCGAAGCCTGGTCGACGGCAGCCTGCCCAGCCTCGACGATGCCGTCCACGCTGATCTTCTGGCCGGTGTGCACTGCGATCAGGTCGCCGACCTCCAGCTCCTGGACGGTGACCTTGATCTGCGCGCCGTCGGGGAGGACTTTCCAGACGTCCTGCTCGCCGACCGCGAGCATCTCGCGGATCGCGCGACGTGTACGACCCATCGTCCAGCCGGTCAGTAGCTCGGCGATGTCGGCCAGCCAGATGATCGTCAACGCCGCGACGTCCTTGCCGGCCAGGACGCTCGAAAGGATGGCTGTGGCGCTGAGCGTGTCGGCATTGGGGCGACGCGTGTGTTTCAGGGATCCAAGGCCGCTGCGAAAGATCGGTGCCGCCAATGAGAGGGCCGTCATCGCAGGCATGGAAAACAGGCGACGCAGGAAAGGCACCGAGGCCTTGTGGCCGGATTGACGCATCCAGATCATGGCCAGCGCGACCGACGTCACAGCCACCCGTATGGCCATGTCCCTGAGCGGCTCATCCTGCAACCTGCGTTCGGTCACGGTCAGACTGGCCTGTTTCTGCCTTTCGGACTTGAACGCCTGAAGCGAATAGCTGCCGATGATCTGCTCGACGAGATCGCAGGCCATCTCGTGCGTGAGCCGTTCGGGATCGAACCGCACCAGGACATTGCCCGTCAAGCTCGTGACGCGCGCTTCGGTGATGCCCGGAGCTTCCCGCAGCCGCGCCTGGATCCGGTCGGCGCGATCGGACAGGTGGCGCAGCGCACGCGAACTGATACGGACGCGCCCGGGCAGTGCGTGAACGATCTCGCAGTGCAGCAACGGCTTGGGTTTACGACCAAATTGCATCGGGAATAGTCACCTTCGGATCGAATACCGGGCGCTGGCGCGTCTGCGCGCGGACCCATTTCTCAAGTTGACGGGCCACGCGTGCGGCCCGGCCGTTGGGCATGCCCCTGAGGCGATCACGATTGCGACGGAGCATTTCGAGCAACGCGTGCAGGAACCCCAGGATGTCGGACTCCTGAAGTACGTCGGCATCGTAGACGATCAGCAGGCTGCCCGTTCTGCGGTCGCTTCGGGCCGAGACGATGCCCTGCGGGGCGGCTATCACGCGTTCCAATATCTCGGCCACGTTGAGCCAGTCGTCGGGGATCCTTTTCAGGAGCGGGATGCGCAGACGAAGTCGGCCCGGCAGCCTGTGGAGGACCCGGGGACGCACCTGTGTCCAGAACCCGATGTCTTCCAGAAGCTTCATGAATCGTTCTGCCTTCCCGACATCAATCCGTTCACCGCCCACCAGAGCAGTGTAAAGCCGGCTGACAACGCGATCGAGCGCCTCCGCACGAGTTGCTGGACGCCGAGTCCTGCCAGGGCCAGAAACAGGATCGTCTTCATATCGAGCATGCCGCCGGTCTGCTCGTAGATCGCGCGATTCATCGCCCGTGCCAGTTCGCGCAGCTCGCGTGCGAACTTGGCTTCCACGTCGCCGTAAATCTGCTTTTCCAGCCCCAGCAGACGGATCAGGGCCGCTGCCAGAACGTCCGGGAAAACGCGCTTCGGGTTGTGCTTGACCAGGATGGTGCCGCTGACGATGTTGACGTCGACGTCCTCGACGCCTTCGATACCGAGAAGCGTTTTCCTGAGCTTCTGAGAAGCTGAGGTCATGCCGACCAGCATCGGTACGCGGAACCGGGTGCGCCCGGGAATCGAATGGACGACCGACAGTACACTGGGCATTTTCAATAGGGGTGAACTAAACCGGGATTCCTCTTGGTCCGATTCCGCTTTTTTTTCAGCGGACTTTTTTTTTCTGCGGTGGAGCAGACCGGTAATCAGCAGGCTCGTAAGGATGTGCATGTCTTTTTTCCAATGGCTGGGACAGCCTCATCGCCCGAAACAGGGCGGTCATGCTAACGGTCTCCAATCTTGCAGGCAAGGATTCAGCGGTTCAGCTTCCCCTCATCAGGTAGACCGTCTGAGCGACAGCCAGGCAGACCGTGACGGCCACGGCCAGGGGGATCAGGTTTGCCAGCAAGGTCCATTTTTTCGACCGCGTCTCCGACCAGATCGTCAACGTGGTGGTCGTGCATGGGTAGTGTAGCAGGGCAAAAAGCATCAGGCAGATCGCTGTCAGGAGCGTCCATCCATTGTCCCGGAACAGCTGCCCCGGGTCGTCCAGCTCGATCATGCGCCCGAGATTCATGTAGCCCATGATGACCGTGGGAATGACGATCTCGTTGGCCGGGATCGCGAAAATGAATGCGAGAAGGATGACACCGTCCAGGCCGATGGCATGGCCGATCGGTCCCAACGCATCGGCCATGGTCGAAAACAGGGTCCCTTCGCCGTATCGAATCGCCCCCAGCAGCCAGATGATCCCCCCGGCCGGTGCCGCACAGATGATCGCCCGCCGGAGGACGAACAGCGTCCTGTCGATCAGCGACGTATAGAGAATGCGGCCGATCTGCGGACGGCGGTAGGGGGGGAGTTCCAACGTGAAGGCTGACGGCTCGCCTTTGAGGATCGTTTTCGAGAGCGCCAGTGAGACGAGCAGGGTGACGGCGACCCCCAGCAGCGTCGCACCGGTGATTGCAGCGACGGCCACCACCGTCGCGAGGTGTGCCGGCACGCTGGCGGCCACGAAGAGCGAGGCGACCAGGATCAGCATCGGCCATCGACCGTTGCAGGGCACGAAGTTATTCGTCAGGATCGCGATGATCCGTTCGCGCGGCGAATTGATGATCCGGCAGGCGATGACGCCGGCCGCGTTGCAGCCGAACCCCATCGACATCGTCAGCGACTGCTTGCCGTGCGCTCCGACCCGTCGAAAGATCCGATCCAGATTGAAGGCGACACGCGGCAGATAGCCGAAGTCCTCCAGCAGTGTGAACAGCGGGAAAAAGATCGCCATCGGCGGCAGCATCACGGAAACGACCCACGCCAGTCCGAGATAGACGCCGTCGATCAGGAATCCGCTCAGCGCCGTCGGCCAATAAAGACGATCGGCCAACGCGTGCAGTCCTTCGTAAAGGCTGTACGACAGCCATCCCGGAGCCGATACGCCGAGGTAATCGGCCAACCATGCGCTCAGGCCTCCCTCTTCGATGAGGACGCCTGCCAGAAAGGTACTCGGGATGTTCGATCCGATGATCGTGATCCAGAAGATGGCCGCCAGCAGCGCCACCATGATGGGGATGCCGAACGCACGACTGGTCAGAATGCGGTCGAGGCGCTGCTGCCAGGAAGGTGAGCCGGCACGGGTCTTTTTTACGGACCGATCGACGATGGCACGCGCCCGGTCGTAGACAGCCTCGGTGACGCGGTCGTGGACCGTCCAGCCGAACCGGGCATGATGCTTGTCTGCCCGTTCGAGAATCGCATGCAACAATGGAGTATTCAAGGACACCCAGCTATCTCCTGATTCCAACTGTCTGCGTATCCCTGCTATCCGCGGATGCCCACTCCCTGCGGATGCCAACTATCTCCGGATAACAGTCCGGTCCGGCCGTATGCCATCGCTCAACGATCCGCTGCCGATCCTCCCGGCCAGGTCGGCCAGGACGCCGCTGACCATCTCCTGGCGGAGGCGTTCGTCGCAGCCGTCGATGAGCCGCATCGCGATCCAGCGTGCATTGGGAAGATCCGGCAACGCCCGTTCGATCCATGGCAGGACGTCGTCGACAGCCTGCTGGAGTTCGGGGTCGTAGGCGGTGCGCTTCGGCCGGGTCTGGATACGTGCGGTGGCCAGGTCGTGGATCGTTTGCCGCAGCTCTTCCATACCCTCTCCGTGACGGGCCGCGGTCAGCACGACCGGGACGCCGAGCTCTTCGCTCAAGGCTTCGGCGTCGATTTCCACGCCCCAGCGTCGCGCTTCATCGATCAGGTTCACGCAGACCATTGCCCGATCCGTGATCTCCAGGACTTGGAGAATGAGATTCAGGTTCCGCTCCAGGGTTGTGGCATCGGCGACCACGACGGTGCAGTCCGGCGCACCGAACAAGACGTAGTCGCGTGCGATCTCTTCGTCCGTGGAAGCTGACAGCAGGGAATACGTCCCCGGCAGGTCGACGATCCGGAAGGCTTGCCCCTGATAGGTCCAGCTCCCTTCGACGCGGGTGACGGTTTTGCCAGGCCAATTGCCCACGTGCTGGCGGAGGCCTGTCAATGCATTGAACACGGTGCTCTTGCCGGTATTCGGGTTGCCCGCCAGGGCGACGGTCAGCTCCTGGGTCGGGTTCGGCGGGTCGTTAACCTTGTCGGTCAAGGGAAGGCCTGTCGAATGCGGCTGGCACCCGTTGCAGCCCGGTGATGCTCCGCAGGATCGGGCAGATATCTTTTCATCTTTGGGCATGTCCGGACGGTCCGATATCCGAATCAGTTCCGCATCGTCACGTCGAAGCGCGATCTGCGAACCTTTCACCCGGTAGGCGACCGGGTCGCCGCTCGGGCTGGCGAAGGAGATGGTCACCTCCGCCCCCGGGACGAAGCCCAGGTCCACCAGGCGGCGTCGCAGCAAGCCGTTGGCGACGATGCCTTGCACATAGGCGGATTCCCCGTCCGTAAGCGATGCGAGTGTCTTCATGAAAACCTCGAAGACGGTTATCGATTGGGATAATGAATCGACATAACCTCGGATTAAAGGGATCATAGTACTGCATACCAATATTTTCCATGTGCATGACTTGAATTCACGTGAGTTTGGCTGGATCGAATCGACTTGCATGCAACTCGAACCCGTAAGGAAGCGCGTTCGATAAGACGCAACCGCTTCCTTACGGTCGCGTCTCGGACGCCCGATCCGCTTCTTAAGCTCCTCGCAGGACTGAACAAATAACAACAGACGACTTGTCCCGGACTTGGCTTTACAGGTCGGGTCCGCTCGTTGACGGCGGCGCGCGCGGTCCGTACACTGTGCGCCTTGCCGTCGGAAGTGCTGCCGCGGGAGGACGCTGGGCGTCGGCTTGCGTCGCGATCCGACGGCCGACACGATGGGAGAGGTGTCCGAGTGGCTGAAGGAGCAGCCTTGGAAAGGCTGTGTACGGCTTGCCGTACCGGGGGTTCGAATCCCCCCCTCTCCGTTCTTTTTGAATCTAGCCATGTCGGGAACCCCAGGTACTTGCGACCTGGGGTTTTTGTCATTTTGGCGGGCTGTCCCCATACTGCCCCAAAAGCCGCTGACTTGGATAGCTGATTAGCGCCACGATCGCGCGATCGTCATCAAGCAAATGTTCAAATGGGCGGAAAAGGGGCGCTGTACATATTTTGAGACATTTCAAAGTGTGCGTGTACTATGATCCCTCCGTGGATACTGTCGCGTACGCCAGAGCGACTTGGTCAGGAACGAACATGAAGGCCTCATGCAGAGCCATTCGGTTGCCCATTAAGACATGCGGGTGGATAACCGGCCCGCGCGTACACTTGTCAACGTGTAGCAGACGACCTCGCATGACGCAAAGCCCCCTTGTCCAGAGGCCACAGGCCCTTCGTCATAGAAAAACCCCGATCCACATCGTTTGTGCGGGGATGTTCCGGTGCACCAAGGAGGTGACCATGTACATTGAACAGTATTATGTCGATGGTATTGCCCATCTTTCCTACCTGGTCGGTGGCGCGAATACATGTGCGATCATCGATCCGAAGCGCGACATCGAAGAATACATCACGGCTGCCAAAAGGCTGCATCTTAAGATCACGCACATTCTGGAAACTCACCTGCACGCCGACTTTATCTCCGGGCACATGGATCTCGCCCGGCGGACCGGCGCGACCATTTACGCACCGAAATCGGGAAAATGCACCTACGACCATGTGGCTGTCGGCCAAGGCGACAGTTTCGATCTCGAGAACATGCACTTCGAGGTCCTGGATACGCCGGGCCACACGCCCGACGGCGTCTGCTACGTGGTCACGGATCGCTCCCGGGGCGATACGCCTGTCGCGGTCTTTACGGGCGACACCCTTTTTGTGGGGGACGTGGGCCGTCCCGACCTGTTTCCCGGCCGGGGGGACGAGTTGGCCTCGCAGTTGTACGCCAACCTGAACGATAAGCTTCTGAAGCTGCCCGACGCGTGCTTTGTTTATCCTGCCCACGGGGCGGGTTCACTCTGCGGCAAGGCCATGGGCGCCATGCGCGTCAGCACCATCGGCTACGAACGCCGTCATAACGCGGCCCTTCAACATGCCACGGAGACGGAGTTCAAGGAGGCGCTGTTGAGTGGCATGCCGGAAGCGCCGGACCACTTTGCACGCTGTTCGGAGATCAACCGCAAAGGCCCCGCGCTGGTGGAGGAATTGCCCGCGTCGCGCCCGCTTTCGCCCGGCGCACTGCAACAACTTGCCGACCAGGGCCACGTTGTGCTCGACACGCGCGATTACGCAGCCTTCGGCGGCGCGCACGTTCCTGGTGCCTGGAACATCGACGCGGCCCATAATTTTTCGACCTTCGCCGGCTGGCTTCTGCCACAGGACAAGCCGATCCTGCTCGTGGCTGCCTCGGACGACAGGGTCGCCCAGTTGACTACCATGCTGCGCCGGGTCGGCCATGACCACGTTGCCGGCTATCTCGAACAGGGGATGCAACCGTGGATCGTCAGCGGCATGCCCCTCGAGCATATCCCCACGATGACGATCCGCGAGGTTCAACAGCTTTGTGAGGATGGAAAACAGGCGATGACCATCCTGGACGTGCGCGCTTCGAGCGAGTGGGATCGCAGCCATATCGAGGGCGCGGTGCATATGCCGTTACCTGACACCCGCACGCGCCACGAGACATTGGACCGCGACGCGACGACGGTGCTGGTATGCAAGAGCGGTGCGCGTGCCTGCACAGCCGGAAGCATTTTGCAGCAGCACGGCTTCAGAAAGCTGGCGGTCATGGCCGGCGGCATGACAGCATGGACGGCGGCGGGTTTTGCCCCCACCTGCGCCACCTGCGCGTTGCCCCACGGGCCGAGAACCCAATATTAAGGAGGCCCCTTGCGATGGATCTTTTCACGATGGACCGATGGTCGCCCTACGCCGTGGGGATCGGTATCGGTGTTCTGAGCTGCCTTGCCTTTCTATTGTCGAATAAACCGATCGGATGTTCGACGGCCTTCGTGCGAAGTGCGGGTCTCCTGGAGCGGCTTTTTCGCGGCCGAAAGGTCGATGACAAGCCGTATTACAGGAAGTTTGCACCCCGGATCGACTGGGAATGGATGCTCGTTCTCGGAGTCCTCGTCGGCGCGCTGGCATCTGCTTGGCTCGCCGGCCAATTCGAATGGCGCTGGGTGCCGCACAGGTGGGCTGCCGCGGCCGGTACAAGCGCGTCGATCCGCTGGTTGGTCGCATTGCTGGGTGGCTTCTGCGTCGGGTTTGGTGCGCGCTGGGCAGGCGGCTGCACGAGCGGCCATGGGATCAGCGGCACGCTCCAATTGGCCGTCAGCAGCTGGATCGCGGCTGTGGGCTTCTTTGCAGGCGGCATCGCGACCGCCATGCTCATCTACCACGTCATCCTGGGATGAGGAGGCCTTGTCATGCTGAAAGCATTGCACGACCAGAAAGGTGCCCAGCTGCTTTTGGGCTTCCTGTTGGGCGTCGGTTTCGGCTTTCTGTTACAAAAAGGCAGCGTCACCTACTACGACGTTATTATCAATCAGCTTCTTTTGAAGGACTTCACCGTCGTCAAAATCATGCTGACAGCCATGGTCACCGGGATGATCGGCGTCCACCTGCTCGTGGGCCTCGGACTGGCGCAATTGCACCCCAAGCCAGGGTCCTGGGGAACCCTCATTCCCGGCGCACTGATTTTCGGCGTCGGGTTCGGCATCCTGGGTTACTGTCCCGGGACGGCCGTCGGCGCGGTCGGTCATGGCGCGCTGGACGCCCTTGCAGGCGGAGTGCTCGGCATGCTGGCCGGCGCGGCCGTTTTTGCCGCCCTCTACCCGAAGCTCGCGTCCCTTCTTCAGAAAGGAGATTTCGGAGATGCGACCTTCCCGCGGCTGTTCGGACTTCGTCCGTGGCCTGTCGTCATTGTCGTCGCGCTGATGGTGACAGGGTTGCTCTACGCGATAGAAAACGCGGGTCTGTAAGAGGCCGTAACGGCAAGGGAAGCGCATGGCCTACCGTATCCTTACTGGAGTTGTCCCGTGGATTCGCGGCTACACGCGAAGCGATTTGCGCAGCGACCTGCTCGCGGGCGCGATCGTCGCCGTGATGCTGGTTCCCCAGGCGATGGCTTATGCGAACCTTGCGGGTCTGCCGCCGGTGATGGGGCTTTATGCGTCCACGATTCCCCTGGCGCTCTATGCGCTTGTCGGCTCTTCAAGGCATCTCGCTGTAGGGCCGGTGGCGATCATATCCATGGTCGTTTTTGCACGGTGTTCGCTTATCGCTGAACCCGGAACTCCTGAATTCATCCGTGCCGTGCTCCTGCTGAGCGCCATGGTCGGCATCATTCAAGCAGCGATGGGGCTGCTGCGACTGGGTTTCCTGGTCAATTTCCTGTCTCACGCCGTCATCAGCGGGCTGACCTCGGCCGCAGCCATTCTCATTGCGTTGAGCCAGCTCAAGCACCTTTTGGGGATTCCACTTGCTCCGCACCATTCGGCCTTCGGTTTTCTATTCGAGGCCGGGCGGCGCGTCGGTGAAACGCATCTCGCGAGCCTGGTGCTCGGCCTTGGAAGTATGGTTGTCCTGATTGTATGCAGGCGCCGCTGGCCTCGCTTCCCGATTGCCATTCTGGTGGTACTAACCGCCACCTTGCTTGTTCGCGTGCTGCGCCTCGACGCAGCGGGCGTCAGCATAGTCGGTACCGTGCCGGCCGGCCTGCCCCGCCTCTCCCTGCCGCAGGGGGATATCGAGGCGATCCGCGCATTGCTTCCGGCTGCCCTGGTCATTGTGCTTATCGGCTTCGTTGAATCCATCTCCATTGCACAGGTCATTGCCGTGAAAGGCCGATATCGCGTTCACCCCAACCGGGAACTGGGGGCACTGGGTTTTGCGAATATCGCGGCGGCCTTTTTCAGCGGCTATCCCGTCACCGGCGGTTTTTCCCGCACAGCCGTCAATTATCAGGCCGGGGCAAGGTCCGGAATGTCATCCCTTGTCACTGTCGCGCTTGTCCTGCTGACCCTGCTCCTGCTCACCCCGCTGTTTTATTACCTCCCCTACGCCGTGCTGGCCGCGATTGTGATCGTTGCGGTGGCCGACCTGGTTGACTTCAGGGCCGCCTGGAAA
>PWPN01000331.1 GCA_003557125.1 Phycisphaerae bacterium
CAACGCCTCTGGGCGTGACGAAGTTCGTGCGCTCGGTCTGGGCACTGCCGTGCCATTGCTGCCCTGCTGAAGTGTGTCACAGCCATCACGTCATACGTGCCGATAGCGCGCAGCCGGCCTATCCTTTATCTGCCTGAAACGACCTTTTTCTTTTGAGCGTTCCCTTTTAGAATGCCCTGCGGCGCCTAAGGCCCTGCCGACTTCCAAGCGCAAGCAGCACGGAGACGATAACCATGACGCAGCCGATCGAGCTGGACAAGATTCGCAACGTCGTCAATGAGGTGGTCGAAGGCACCCCGATTTTCGACATCCATACGCATCTCTACGCCCCGGGCTTTGATCGGCTTTTGCTCTGGGGCGTCGACGAGATGCTCACGTACCATTACCTGCTGGCCGAGTTTTTTCGAACGACCCCGATGTCCTACGACCAGTTCTGGGCGATGGACCGCCCGGCGCAGGCCGACGCCGTCTGGAAGCAGCTTTTCATCGAGCGGTCGCCGCTTTCCGAGGCCTGCCGCGGCGTGCTGACGGTCCTGGCCGAGTTCGGCCTGGACGTCTCCACACGCGACCTGACGAGTTTCCGCCGGCATTTCGCGCAGCAGTCGCTCGAAAAACATGTCGAGACCGTCTTCGCCCATGCCCACATACGCAGCCTCATCATGACCAACGATCCGTTCGACGATCAGGAGAGGCCGATCTGGGAGGGTGGCTGGAAGCCGGACGCGCAATTTCAGTCGGCCCTGCGGCTCGATCAACTGCTCAATGACTGGCCCGAAGCCGCCCAAAAGCTGGCCGGCTGGGGCTATAAGATCAACGGCGACCTGGGCGAAGGGGACCGCCAGGCTGTGCGGTGCTTCCTGCGTAACTGGATCGAACGGATGCAGCCGCGTTACCTGGGCGTCTCGTTGCCCCCGACGTTTACGTACCCCGATTCCAGCTATTGCGGGCAGATCATCGAACACTGCCTCATGCCGGTCGCACACGATGCGGACCTGCCTGTCGCCCTGATGATCGGCGTACGTCGGGGCGTCAACCCGGCCATGCGCCTGGCCGCGGACGCGGTCGGCAAGGCCGATGTCACAGCCGTCGATCATCTCTGTCGCGCGTTCCCCGAGAACCGCTTCCTGGCAACGATGCTGTCGCGCGAAAACCAGCACGAGTTGTGCGTCTCGGCGCGCAAGCATCCCAACCTCCACGTGTTCGGCTGCTGGTGGTTCGTCAACGTCCCGAGCATCGTCGAGGAGATCACGCGCGAGCGGTTCGAGCTTCTGGGGCTGACCTACACCCCCCAGCATTCCGACGCCCGCGTCCTCGAACAGCTCATCTACAAGTGGTCCCACACGCGCACCCGGATCGCCCGTGTGCTGTCCGACAAGTACACGGACCTGGCCCACACCGGTTGGCCGGTCACACGCGAGGACATCGGACGGGACGTGGAGGGGCTGTTCGGGGGGAATTTCGAGCAATTCTGCCGGCTTCCCACGATGTAAAAAGCCTTCCGGAGCCGCGAATGCGGCCGAATCGACCGGATAAAAAAACAGAGGACCCTTTTCGAGGCTGACCAAAGATGCATTGCAGCTTTTTTAAGGTGCCCCTATAATCGCGGCCGCGTTGGGCGTAGCGCGGAATCAGATTCTTGTGGTGCGGATGCGCATGCTTAACCTTTTCCGTGTCAAAGCGTTACAGACTACGAAGCGCGGTCGGGCGATTTGGCTGTCGGCAATGCTTGTGATGACAGCCGTTCTGCCGATCTCGGCCCGTGAGGTCCTCCCCCCACCCCGCGAACGGGCGGAGCAGCTGACCTACGATCCGGTCCAGGATCGATGGGTACGTGCTCCGGACCCCGTGCCCGGTACGGAGGATGGGGATCTGGACATCGCACGCCAGTGGCTCGCCCGCGAGGATTGCGCCATGACCCGCCGTGTGGTCAAGGATTGGATCGACACGTACGGCCCGATGGCGGCTCGCTATCCGGAAGCGCTCTACCTGCTCGGCACAGCCGAAATGCTATGCGGCGACTACCGGGCCGCCCGGCAAGCGTACGAAGAGCTTCTCGACGATTTTCCCGGCGCTGCCCATGCCGAAGACGCACTCGAGGGACGTTTTCGCGTGGCGGAACAGTACCTGGCCGGCAAGCGACGGAAAGCACTGGGCGGTCTCTTGCGGATACGTGACCGTGAGGGTGGCCTGAAAATAATGGACGACATCATCGTCAACTATCCGGACACGCCGTTGGCCGAGAAAGCGCATCTGACCAAGGCCGATCATTATTTCGAACGGCGGGAATTCGAACTGGCCGAGGACGAATACGCTCGATTCGCGAACAATTTCCCGCGCAGCCGCTACCATGCCAAAGCCCTGCTCTGGAGTGCGTATGCGGCCTTGGCAAGTTTTCCGGGGATCGAATTCGATGACACGCCTCTCATGACGGCCCAGGAGCGTTTCCGGACCTTTTTAGGCACTTATCCCGATCAGGCGCGACAGTTCGACGTGCCCATATTGCTCGAACAGATCGCCCATACACGAGCTGACAAAACGATATCGATCGCCCGCTACTATGAGCGGGCAGGGCAGGTCCCTGCGGCAGTCTACTATTATCGGGCCACGATCGTCCGCTGGCCGGCAGCACCGGCCGCCTCCGAAGCACGTGCGCGGCTCAGGGAACTGAGCGAATTGGTACCCGGTGAAGAAGAGGCGGTAACCCGGGGCAGGGAAACGGAAGATGGCCGCCTGGTAGCCGATGCCGGCAGGATTTCAAGCAATCCGTAGGCACGCCCGTGTGGAGCCACAGCGCATGCAACCCCAGATGATGATGACGAACGCACCGGTCAGCCATGCTGAGTCTCGTGACGGGCTTTCTCGGTCGTCCACAAGGAAACGGGGATGGACGGGCATTACGGTGTGGCTGGCCGGTTGTGCAGCCGCACTGTCCGGCGGATGCGGATACAGCAATGAACCGCTTCACCGCGCGTCCGTACAAACAATCTACGTGGAAATGTTCGAGTCCCGGGAATTCCGCCGTGGGATCGAATTCCAGTTGACCGAGGCGGTTCGTAAAGCGATCGATACGCAGACGCAGTACAAGAACGTACCACGCGAAAAAGCCGATACGATTCTGTCGGGCGAGGTGCTGGAATGGCGGGAGGCCACGATCGGGCGAAGCTTCGCAACGGACCTGCCGCGCGAGACCGCGGCGACATTGGCGATCCGTTACCGCTGGCAGGATATGCGGACCGGCAAACTGCTCGTCGATCAACCCAGGCTGATTACGACAGTCCAATACGTCCCCCCCGTGGGTGAAACCGTGCACAACGCACGAAATGAGGCTGTCGACCGTCTCGCCCGCAGGATCGTCGCCGGTATGGAAAGACCCTGGTAAGCGCTCTACGATGATAGAGGCTGAGTTACGTGCTGCCTGGATCGGCGTTTCGGCCGGGAAGGGAACCGGCCGCGGCAGTCGGTCGGCAGGAGTGAGTGGATGGCAGACCATCGCGGCAACCAAGACGATCCCCAGCGCGGGCAGCGCCCCCCGAGTCCATCTCCACGGATGTCGCGCGGCGTGTTCGGCTGGATCGTTTTTA
>PWPN01000211.1 GCA_003557125.1 Phycisphaerae bacterium
CCCGCCTCTCCGTCGGCTGCATCGGTACACCGCTCGGCCGCAATCGCTTCACTCCCCTCCGTCGAGATGCCTCTGCCCGACCGACCCTTCCGCGTCGCCAGCCCGCTCACTTCTCGTTTCACCCCGCTCCCCGACATTCCCATCCCCCTTCAGGCCGAAGCCGACTCGCAGAAAAACAACAGGCCAACTCAAACCTAACAAAAACCAAACATACTCCCAAGAACGCCTGTATGCAAGTAAAATATCGCGATATATAGTGATAATTGTCAGCGTTTGTGATATCGGACGTTGTTCATGTCACGACTGCATACGCGAACGTACGCATGCCTGCTGGGGGTCGACGTGGACGCGCTTTCACAACGTCCGGTCACACCGGGTGTTAAACACCGTCACCGCTCAGAAAACGACGGCCGCTCACGGAACTGGCCAGCTCGAATCGGGTACGTTAAAGTGCGGCGACGGCTCGGCGTCAGGCGGGCCGGCCGGTGGCGGCGCGCGATGGCTGGCAATGCCCGGGCTGTAGCAACGATCATTCAGGAACCGCTCGATTACCCATGCGGAGGACGAACATGCCGACGATCAGTGCCTTTGCCGACGAGGTCGGGGCGGATCCGCAGGTTCAAATGGACGTGCTGACCGAGGCCGGCATCGATGCCATCGAGCTTCGAGGCGTATGGGATACGAACGTCCTGAAGCTGACGGACGATCAATGCACGGAACTGAAAAAGCAGTTGGCGGACCGCGGGTTCCGCATCGCCTGCATCGCCTCGCCCATCGGCAAGGTCCGGCTCGACGAGGATTGGCAGGCACACTTCGACGCGTATCGCCGTGCGGTGGAACTCGCCGAGTTCTTCGACAGCCGTTACATCCGCATCTTCAGCTTTTACGCGCCGCCCGGCAAAGACGTCGGCGACTATCGCAGCCAAGTGCTCGACCGGCTCAGCCAGCAGATCGACTACCTGGCCGACCGCGACATCACGCTCGTCCTGGAAAACGAAAAGGACCTCTTCGGAGCCTATCCCGAACGATGCGTCTATCTCCTGTCCGCCATCGCTTCCCAAAAACTCGTCGGCGCATTCGACCCTGCCAACTTCGTGAACATGGACGTGCAGGACATCTACCGCACGTGCTGGCTTCCCCTGCGCCCTTACACGGGTTATTTCCATATCAAGGATTTCAAGTACGGGCACGTCGAACGGGCTGTCCCCGCCGGTGAAGGTGATGGGCAGATCCCCGAGATCCTCGCGGACGCCGCTTCCGACGGATACGACGGCTGGTTGGCCCTCGAGCCGCACCTCGGCAAAGCGGAGCATTCGACCGGCCAGACGAACCCGGAACTGTTCAAAAAGGCAGCCGCCGCCCTCAAGAAAATCTGTGCCGACGTCGGCTGGAAGCTCTGAGGAAGATCCCCGCGCGCCTGTCGCACACCGGAGGTGCCCTTTGCCCGCAACGGATCACCGCACGCCGGAACGTCGCCGCCATCGACGCCTTGCGCTGCGCTGGCCGATCGAGTGCAAGGCCAACCTCGATCCGCACCGCCTTCTCATACGGGGCCTGACCGACAACATCAGCTCCGGCGGCCTCTACCTCCTGGCCCCCAATGAAAAGGGCAATTCCGCCCTTGCCGAGGGCACGCGCCTGGATGTCGAGTTCACCGTGCCCCCCGGGGAAGGGCATTTTCCAACCGAGGGCCGAGTCCGCGGCACAGCCAGGGTCGTCCGCTGCGAGCCGATCCACGCTTCGTCCGACGAGACACAGCCCCCCGCCGCCGACCGCAATGCCCCGACCCGGCTCGGCATCGCCGCCGTCTTCGAACGTCCCATCCAACTGGTCTTCTGACACATGCGACGGAAGGCGGAACGCCGACAGGCCCGCTGCGCTTCCCGCGCGATCCGCGCCGGACTAACCTTGTGGGCATGACTTCGACTCGTAGGCCCGATCCTGAGCAACCCGTCGGCCCGACCGCCTGGAAGCCTGCACAGTCCACTGCATTCTTTCTGGGCGGCGCGGTCCTCTTCGCGTTGATCCTCGTAACCGTCGAGTCCACGGTCGCATTGGCCATCACGCTCATGGACGGGATCGTCGCCGTTGCAGTGCTCGCAGGCGCAGGTTTGGCAGGCGGGTGGGTGATCGCGCTGTTCGGTCTCAGCCATGGGCCACGGGCAGAACGGCTCATCCTCGGAGCCGGCGCCGGGGTCGGCCTGAGCGCGATCCTCGTGTTCGCGGTCGCATCGGTCGGCCTGTGGAGTCGACCGACAGCCATCGCCCTTGCACTGCTCCTTGCACTTGCAGCGGCCGGCAGAGCCTTCGTCGAGCATCGCAGCTTTGTAAACCAGCTCCCTCCCGATCCGACCGATAACAAAAACGCATCCGCCAACACCGCCCCGTACGCGTTCGGCAAGTCGGCTTTATGGCTGCTGGTCGGCCCGTTCCTGGCCATCACGATCCTGGGTGCATGCCTTCCGCCCGGTATCCTCTGGCGCGAGGAAGCCGGTGGCTACGACATCCTCGCATACCACTTGGCGGTCCCCAAGATCTGGCACGAGGCCGGCGCGGTCCATTTCCTCGACAACAACGTGTACAGCAATTTCCCGTTGATCAACAAAATGCTGTCGATGTGGATGATGGGCATTCACGGGGACCCGATCGAGTCGGTCTTCATGGCTCAGTTCGTCAACGTCGCCTTGGCGGCGCTTTTCGTAGCGGCTGCGTGGGCGCTCGGCCGGCAGATCTCACCGCGCGCGGGGTTGCTGGCCGCGGTCCTGGCAGGCTGCACGCCATGGCTCGTCTACCTCAGCGCGATCGCCTATGTCGAGACCGGGATGCTCGCACTGGGCATGTGCAGTGCGGCGGCTGTGGGGCGAACGTACGCTGATCCCCAACATCGACGCCGCTGGGCGCTGTTGGCCGGTCTACTCGCAGGCCTCGCCTGTGGATTCAAATACACCGCTGTCCCGTTCATCGCGATGCCGTGGGCGATCCTTTTGGCTGTCCACATCGGTTCCTGGAAGCGCGTCGCCGAAGCAATCGCCCTGTTCACGTTGGCCGCCGTCCTGGCCTTTGCACCCTGGATGATCCGCAACGTCGTCAATACGGGCAATCCCGTCTTTCCCTTGGCCGGCGGATTGTTTACTGCAAGTACCGACGCATGGGACGCCGAGCTTCAGGAGCGATGGGAGCGCGGTCACGGTCGCGCGTCGGACGCGTTCGCAGCCGCACCGACGCTGGCGGGCATCTGGCGGCGCACGTTCGGCGATCCGCGCGTAGGGATCGTTGCGGTACTGTTGGCCGGTTGCGCGGTAGCGATGGGCAGGGATCGACGGACGTGGGCCTGGTGCGCGGTGCTCGTCATCCAGGCAGCCGTCTGGTTCATCGGGACGCATCTTTTCGCGCGCTTCGCCGTGGTCATGGTGATCCCGCTCATCGCGCTGGCAGCTCGTGCCGTGGAAGTTCGAGCGCACCGGATTTGGCGTACCGTTGTCGTCACCCTGGTCGTCGCCGGTGCGATGCTCAATCTGTATCACATCGGATGGCTCTACTACGACCACACTCGGCCGGGC
>PWPN01000227.1 GCA_003557125.1 Phycisphaerae bacterium
AGATCGACCAGCTTCAGCAGGCGTTGGAGCGATTGCCGGAGGCCGAACGTGAGGTTGTGACGTTGCGCCACTTTTCGCAGCTCAGTTTCCGCCAGATCGCTGAAATGATGGGCACGCCCATCGGAACAGCCTTGGCCCGGGCGCATCGGGGCCTGGAGCGGTTGCGCCAACAGTTGGGCGGGGCCGACGCGGAGTAATCGACTGGACCGGGAGATCGGCGATGAGCCAAGGGAACATCAACGAAACCGAACGTCAGATCGACGCGGAACTCCACGCACTGGGACCGATGCTCGACGTACCCTGCCCGGAGGATCTGCGCGACCGGGTCAAGGCGGCGGTGCGGTTCGAGTGTTCGGTTCAGGAACCGGCAGAACACGCCGACGCACGCCCGGCTCCCGAGACGCTCGACCGCATTCGCAGGGCGGTTCGTGCGGAGCTGGCGGCAGTGGCCGATCGGCCGATGAAACGAAGCGACCGCCTGGTCTATCGGCTCCGTACGGTCGCGGCCGTGGCCGCAGCGTTGGCGTTGGCGGTCGGGCTCTCCTGGTACGCGGTCCGTCCGCAACGGGACCCCCGACCGGTTGACCCGATTTACATCGCCGGCGCGCGTTCGGACCCGGTCGAGCTGTTTGCCGAGGCGGCTGAACGTCTCTGGAGCGAGGATCCTCTGATCGCGGAACTGTCCTGGGAGGTCCAGTCCCTCGAATATCACCTTGCGCACTTGCCGGGCGAGGATGGGGTCGAGCGGATGCTTGATCACATTGACGACCATATCGAGGAGCTTTTTGAGGATTGGGTGGCGTTGGGATGGGGATGACCGGTGCCGGGTAACGGCAAGGTCGCGGATTCGACAGGCGACCTGCTTTTGATGCCCATGACACGCAACGGCACTTTTGGATGTATGAGGGAACGGATATGCGATGGCAATTGACCATGCGATGCGGGCACAACCGCAACGGGACTGCAGGGCCGGGCGGCTGGGGCCGCTGGGTTGCGGCTGCGGTCGTGGCGTGTGTGATGTCGGGCGGGTTGGCTGGGTCGAAGGTATATGGTGACAGGCCTGCACCGGGTGGAGATTCCGAAGCGATCGACGCCGAACGCCCAGGCAGGCCTTCCGAAGGCGGGCCGGACGGTCGGCCTGGCGGGCCTCGCCGCGGAATCGGAAGGCCCGATCGGCCGCCGGGTCCTCCGACGGACGGGCGTGGCCGATTCCGGGGAAGACCCGATCCGGAGTTATTCCTTTCGCCCGAGGAGCGCGAGGAGGTGCTCGAGTTCGCCCGAGAGCACTTCCCGGAGATCCACGAACGCCTCCAGGAAGACTGGGATGATGTGCCCGAGACTCGGTCCGCCTGGCGGATGCAGCGGCTCATCTGGCCGATGATTCGCCTCATGCGCATCGCCCGGTACGATCCGGAGCTGGCGGACCTGCTCATCGCCGAGCAGCGGGTGGAGATGAGGCTTTCCGAGTTGCAGCGCGATTATCTTGCCTTTCCGGTCGATAGCGTCCGCGTCGAGATCAAGCAGCAGATGCGCGTGTTGTTCGAGGAGCGGTTCGGACTTCGCCGTCAACGGCTCGAACGGGAGATCCGCAGCCTGCAGGAACGGCTCGAACAGGCCCGCCAGCAACTCCAGCAGCAAGAGCAGGCCAAAGAGGCGTTGATCGACACGGAATTGAACCAGCTCATCGAAGACCTCGAGCGTCGCCCCTTGCGGCCGGGCGTCGGATCGCCCCTGTACGAGCTGGACAACGGCGACGACCTGCTGCCGGAGCGGCCGCCCGCCAGGAACGATTCGCCGTGAGGTTAAGACGGCCGCCACGGGGGGCGGCCGCTACAGATGCACCACAGGCTTCCAGGGTAGAGGATGGTACGCACGTCTCGCCCGTTGGTCAGTGGACAAGGGTGGTACGGGCGTCTCGCCCGTTTGGGGAATGCACTTGCACTGGCGGACAAGCCGCCAGTGGCACCCATGTGTGGGCATTCAGCTCCCATACGGAGGCCCTTCAGCTCCCATACGGAGGCAGAGTGTGCTCTCAAAGCGGCTTGCGGCTGTCGTATCCGCTTTTCGTGTCGTGCCAGTAAGCGATGGCCTGTTCGCCGAGCTTCCAGCAGAGGTACACCTCCCGCCCGTGCCTGCGGGACGGGAAGTCGACGAGCCCCATATCGAAGTCCTTCAGCTCGCATCCGATCGCGTCGAGTTCGATGCGCAGCTCCGACAGCCGATCGGCCAGGTCGATGTAACGCCGGCGCGTCTGCTCTGCCGCATCGGTGCCGGCTACCTGGCTCTTAAGCTGGTAGGAATCACGGAGTTGGCAGAGTTCGCGGTAGTTGTTGACGATGTCGGCTACGACCCGGCGGACGAGTACAAGAGCACGGTTCGCCTCGGCGACGGTAAAATGTCGTTTGCCGGACGACGCGGACGGCTCGGGCAACGAAATGGCCTCGAAGGCATCCATGGCCTGTATCCCCGATCCTTCGCGACGGCAGGAGCACTCGCGCCGCCGCATGTTTTTCGCTTTTTCCCCAATGACTGAACGCATTTTCGAAGGTAGCAAATCGCTCCGGGCAAGTCAATGCAGCCGGTGTTTTGAGCCCCCCAGAGCGATGCGGCCGACGTTGGACTTTCAACCATCCGCCGATTAGCCTGAAAAATCCGACATCGGCGACGTATCGTTCACACCCTCCATGGGGCCCGCAAAAAAGGCGGTCAAAATGAGTCGGGAACGGCAAGCCGGACGCAACCGTCATAACCTGAAACCGGAAATGATTGTGCGTGACGGAACGGATTTGTCGCGTCGCATCTTTTTGCAACGGATGGCCGGGGCTGCGGCTGTGGGCTGGAGCCTACGCGGAGGTTCCCTCGTGCCCGCGGCCGGGGCGACGGCCGAGCGATTCATTTCCTCACGCACGCAGCCGCTGCGACAGGCCAGGGCCGATACCTCCAGCAGGCCCATGCGCTGGCCGACGAGGCGTACGAAAAACTCTGGCACAGCCAAGCGTCCGAAGCGGGGGGGCAAGAGCCGACCGACGCCGGGCAGATCGGCATGTTCCGCAGCCATGCGGGCGAAGACCGGTACGACGCAGTGGACGGCGTGGGCTATCTCCTGCTGGCGCTGATCTACCTGGAGACCGGGCGCAAGGCGGACTACGAGGGCTTCGGGTTCTGATGGTTTCGTGAGTCTCGCCCGTTGGGAATGCGACCGCACTGGCGGACAAGCCGCCCGTGGCACCCTGTGATGTAGCGGCCGCCCCCCCGTGGCGGCCGACTTACCTGTGCAATTCGTGCCACCCATTTGCCACTCGACGCGCGAGACGCCCGTACCACCCTGAGACTCGTACCACCCTGAGAAAGGCAAGGACGTATCCATGATGAGGCTGTCGGTTGTCAACAGCGTTAAGGCTTCCACATGGTCCACCTCAAAGGCTTTTTTTCTTTTCCCGGAACCGCCTGGGGATTCGAAAGGCGCACGATTTCCGGGCAGGCCTCTGGAAATAGAACGGCCGCGTTCCACGTATCCATTCGAACTCCGCC
>PWPN01000369.1 GCA_003557125.1 Phycisphaerae bacterium
CAAGGACTGGTTTTGCGCCGTTCCCGCGACCTCGGATGAGGATGGGACTGTGTTGCGTACCCGCTTTTGTGATTGACGGCGGGTCATAGGTGCCCGGTAGCAGATAAACGGTGTCGCCCGCTTGGGCGGCTGCGATCGCACCGCTCAATGTTTTGGGGTGATCGATACTGAGTCCGTTCTGAGCGTCGCTGCCGTCAGGGCTCGCAAAATAAACCGTACCCGTTGATTGCGCAATCGGATATGCACCCTTTTGCGCCAAGGGCTCATCGGTCGTACGTTGCAGTCGGTAATCAAGGTTATCCGGGTCGGCGAACATTGCAACCGGACCCGTCGACCTGCCGTTTGTAAGCACTTCCTTCGCCCCACCGGAGGCATCGCTCGGTGAAAAGAGGAGCGTCGTGTCGTCCATCGTGTCGTCGCGGTGCCAAAACGAGGAGTACTGGAAGGTGTTCTGACGTTCATCGACGTCTTTATCGAAGGTCGAGTCCCAGTTGTACATCGAGCAACCCACGACGGTATTGTGCGTAGCGACCCGGCCCGGGCCGCTTCCCTTGAAGTTCAAACCGATATGGGCGTTCCGAATGATGTTGCCCGTGGCTGTGGAATGCGTCGGACCTCCGTAAAATCGGATCCCGTATGTGTCCGCGTCCAGGGCGACGTTGTCAGTCACAGTCGTATGAGACGAGCTCAGGTACACGAATATTTGCGCACTCTCCGACCAGAAGGGATTGTTGTTGTATGCGAGCCTGTTTCGGTCGATCGTGACCCGATCCGCTCCGCTGACCCGGATTCCCCCTCCGTTGTACAGCAAGGTGCAGTTCCGCACCTCGATCGCGTGCGTATGCTCACGAGAGGACTGATCGATGAGCATGCCAAACCCGTGATGGCGTTTCCGGATGCACCGTGGGCATGTGCAATTGAAGAAGCCTCGTACGACGAGACCGTCAAAGTGGACGTGTTCACAGTCACGCACGACGATACCATGCTGATCCGGGGCGACTCTGTCTTCGATGACGGTTACGCTTAGCTGATGGTATTCGGAGGGGTGACGCCCGTCCGAGCTGTGCACGTAGAGCGTGTCGGTATCCTCGTCGTAGTAATACGACTTGCGGTACTCATCCATATCGCGAAGGCTCGGGGCCTCGATCAACGTCTGAGTCGTGTCCAATTCGATGACGTGGCCGATGGATTCAATACGCTTTCCCAGGTTCTGGCTGATAGTTTCCAGTAGCGCGTTGGCCTTGAACGTGAATACATGGCCGTATTCATCGTCCTGGTCGAAAGTAATTCCGTGTCTTTGTAGAGGCACATCTGCCCGGATGACTGCGAAGCCCGGCATTTGCGCGCGGATCGTGAAGGGGGCGTCGGCGTTCGCTGAAAGACCTCTCAGGCGGGGTCGTTCATAGTATTCACCGGGCAGAATCGTCAGTGCAACCCCGGCCGGTGCCGATCCATGGAGGTCGGCGATGCGGTCGATGGCATATTGAATCGTTTTCCAAGGCCGATCCTCGGATTTGCCACGTCCGGCACTGGCATCATCCGTCCCATCGGGCCCCACGAAATACTCGACCGACCATGTCATGTTCGTAAGTGCTTCATCGTGATCCGGGTCTTCAAGATCACTCGGATGGGGGCATCCGGAGGTCGTGTCGTCATCTTCCTCGCCGCTTGCGTTATCGTCTCCGGTACTTTCGTCCGTGTCGTCATCTTCCTCGCCGCTTGCGTTATCGTCTCCGGTACTTTCGTCATCTCCGCTTTCTTTTCCATCGGGTTGTGTCGGATCGAGAGGCTCATTGCCAGGATCAGGGCTTGAAGAGGGCTCGCTGTCTGCCGTGTCGGGTCCGGAGGCCTCATCCATGCGAGGGATGGTCACCGTTGCGGTGTTCGAGTACGCACTTTTCGTGACGCTGTCCGAGTCGAGCTCGCCGGCGAACGCGCACACGCGGTATTCGTACTGGATGCCGGGCGATGTGGTCGAATCCTGGAAGAATTCGCCCTCAGCCGCCGTAGTGCCCACACGCACCCAATGCGAATCGGCAGAACGACGTTCTATCAAAAAGCCCGATTCATCCGAGGAGCGATCTTCCCATGCCAATGTCACCGAGTGCGATGCGGTCACCTCGGCTGTCAGATTCGCAGGGGCGCCGGCATCGCTCGTAAGCGGCATTTCAGGACGGTATCCAAGGATCTGCTGCTCGGGATTCAGGACCTGTTGCTCGAAGTCATCGTGCGATTCCGACGACGATGATTCAGGAGCCGATGGAAGGAAACCCTGCAGATCACATCCTGAGTGAAATCCGACCAGGCATACGCACATCAAACCGATACGAAATGCGAATTTCCAAGACCCCGGACTCTTTCGTATCATCCCCCGTTCCCCCTCGTGTTGAAGATCCCCCCGGATTCCGTTGCCGAGTCGGTTTTCGAAGGCGCGCAACGCGACCGTTCGCACCGCGACAGAGCTCTGCCGGTACGCTGCAACTCAACTCAACGGCGTACTTGGAATTCAGGACGTCCGAATCGACATCCGTAATCGTGCGCGCCTAAGACACCCCGGACGCGCATCGTTCATGTAAAGATGGGATATCTTTTTCGCATGGGCAAAGTGAAACGTCACAAATTTTTTTCAGACGCAGTCTGAGGGGCAGGGGTGGTAATGGCCTTGTGGATCGGTGCGTTTTTATGAGACGCGCGGCGATGGAAGGGCTTGAAAATTCTCCGCGTGCAACGATGACAGTTGGCCCGGAATGTGTGTTTTCTGCTATCTGCGGCATTCTGTGCCCAATGCCGCATTTTTGTTACACTGGCTTACCGTCATTATGGCAGGTCGATCAGGGGAGGTGTCATGCATACTCTGAGCAAAATGGTGAGACGCACTTGGGGTCTCGGCCTCTTTGGTGTGATGGCGTTGGTGATCAGCGGTAGTACAGCCGGTGCAGAGGAGCGTCGGTCGGACCGTCCCAACATCGTCTTCATCATGGCCGACGACCTGGGCTGGGGCGAGTTGGGCTCCTACGGGCAGACCAGGATCCGCACGCCGCACATCGACACGCTGGCCCGCGACGGGATGCGCTTTACCCAGCACTACACCGGTTCGCCGGTCTGCGCGCCCGCGCGGTGCGTGTTCATGACGGGATTGCATACGGGGCGCGCCGAGATCCGCAACAACAAAACCGCCCCGGACCAGGAAGGCCAGCATCCGCTCACCCCCGATGCGCTGACGATCGCCACGGTCCTCCAGAGAGCCGGCTACGCGACGGGTGCATTCGGCAAATGGGGCCTCGGGCCGATCGACAGCACGGGCGCGCCGCACCGCCAGGGGTTCGACCTGTTTTTCGGCTACATCTGCCAGGGGGTCGCACACAGTTATTACCCGCCCCATCTGTGGCGGAATACGGAACGCATCCCTTTGAACGAAAACCCGATCCCAGGCCATATGAAGCAACCCGAAGGGCCGGTGCGCGCCGAGGACTGGATCGGCGAGAATTACGCACCCGACGCCATCCTCGAAGAGGCGG
>PWPN01000126.1 GCA_003557125.1 Phycisphaerae bacterium
ATTCAATTCGAAGTCGGATCGCACGAACCGGGTTGCTTGAGCTCGTCCCGCGCTTCGCGTGCATCGTCGCGGTACATCGTGGCATCCGTGGGGCTCGATCGGAACCCGGTGATGACCGGGACGTCCTCGGGCTTTTCCGAGGGATGGACGGCGAAGGTTTCGACGCGGTTGATCTCGTCGTAGGGGACGGTCACGATGAACGCGCCGACCTTGTATTGTTCGTCGATGGGCTCGCACTCGAAGGTGAACAGATCGGCGCGCTGACCGATATCGACCATCCCCTTCATCTCGTAACTGAAGCCATCCCGCAAATAGATCAGCGTGCGGACTTCCAGCTCGCTCAAAAATTTCTGGTAGTCCGCGTGGGTGTCGCGCTGCTCAGGCGGGACGGCTGGGTACTTCTTTTGCGCACACCGACCGCAGGCCTCGCGTTTCTGGGTCGCGAAAGGCTCACCGATAAACCAGTCGTAGTTGAACCAGGCCACCTTTATCCCCGTCGCTTCTTTCCGGCACATGCTCCCCCGCCGGGAGGAGTCTGTAAAAACGGGCCACGTTACGCTATCGGTCTCGTACTGTCAAAGCGGCGGATCGGCAGCGCCCGCACCGAACGTGGAACGGCTGGGAGGGCTGCCCCATGGAACGGGCACCTGCCCCCTTCAGGCTGACCACTGCATCGGACCCAAAGCCCATCGGTTGCCGTTGACCCCTCTTTGGGGCGTTCATATAATCGCTTTTCTATGCAGGAGGCACGCATGATGCGGATTCACGTCAACGGCCAGGAACGGCAGTTCGAGACGCCCATGACCTTGACGAAACTGGTAGCCAGTTTTCAGCTCGATCCCCGGCATGTGGCTGTGGAGATCAACGAACAACTCGTGCCCCGCAACCGGCACGAGTCGACCGCCCTTCAGGATGGCGATCGGGTCGAAATCGTAACCCTGGTGGGAGGGGGTTGATCATGACGCAGGAGGTCTTTCGCGTCGGACCGTTCGAGCTGAACTCAAGGCTGTTCGTCGGGACGGGCAAATACGCGGATTTCGAGACGATGAACGCCTGCCTGGACGCCTCCGGGACGGAGGTCGTCACGGTCGCGGTGCGTCGGGACGTCCTTGCACCGGAGGGCGGAACGCGAAAGCGCAACCTCCTGGAGGCGCTGGATACGTCCCGGTACACGATCCTGCCGAACACGGCCGGTTGTTTCTCGGCCGTCGATGCCGTGCGGGCGGCGCGATTGAGTCGCGAGCTTCTCGACGGGCTCGGCAACCCGGGCGCCCAATGGGTCAAGCTCGAGGTCTTGGCCGACACGCGCACCCTGCTGCCGGACCCTGTCGGCAGCCTCGAAGCGACCGAGACGCTCGTCAAGGAAGGGTTCTCCGTGCTCGTCTACACTTCGGATGATCCGATCATGGCCAAACGCCTCAAGGAGGCCGGTGCGACCAGCGTGATGCCGGCCGGCTCCCCGATCGGCAGCGGCCAGGGCGTGCTCAACCCCAACAACATCCGGATCATTCTCGAATATCTCAAGGAAGACGACCCGGACTATCCGGTCATCGTCGACGCCGGCGTGGGCACCGCTTCGGACGTGACGATCGCGATGGAACTCGGCAGCGACGGCGTGCTGCTGAACAGCGGAATCGCAAGCGCCGACGATCCCGTGACGATGGCCGTGGCGATGCGGCACGGTGTCGAGGCCGGTCGGCTCGCCTGTCGGGCGGGGCGGATCCCGAAAAGACTCTACGCGACGGCTTCGAGCCCGACCGAAGGCGTCATCGCAAGCGCAGCGAAAACAGGGTGAGCAACCGCATCGGATCGGGGCTGCTTACACCCGAAAATGCACGCAAATCGGCAGCTTCCCGCGCCCGGCGCATCGTGGACGTGACGCATCGACGAGCGGAGTCGAACGGAGTTCAGCCGTGCAACGACGAACTCGAAACAGCATCTGCATCTGGACGATCATCTTCTGCCTGCTCAATCTGCTGGCCTACACCATCATGTATGCCGAGCTGGGCGGCGACGCCAAGAACGGGCGCAAAGAGATGGTCCAGGCCGAAGACGGCACGATGCGCGAAGTGTTCTACATCAGCGGGCATTTTATCCACGGACGCGGGGGCGAATCCGCCGAGGTGTCCCGCCCCGTATGGATCTACAGCTACATCCACTCGATCTCATTATGGCCGACGCAGGGGCTCCTGATCATCTGCACGCTGATCCTGGCCCGGCCGCACATCATCGCCACGATGAGCGAGAGCACCTGGATCCGCGGCCCCACGTTCATCACCATGGTCATCACGCTGGTAGCGGTCATCTACCTCGTGCCTACCGCCCTGTTCACCGTTCATTTCCTGTCGACTCTGCTAAAATGAATGTCAGCGTGGAGCGTTCGCGATGAAGACGGCTGACATTCTCGGGGCAGAAGGCCTCATCGCACGGCGGTTGAGCGGCTTCGAGCACCGCACCGAGCAGCTCGATATGGCCGAGGCGGTCCAGCGCGCATTCACGGAGCACCGCCACCTGCTCGTCGAGGCGGGCACCGGGGTCGGCAAGTCGTTCGCCTACCTCGTCCCGGCCATTCAGCAAGCGACCACCGCGGGCCTCCGCGTTCTCATCAGCACCCATACGATCGCCCTCCAGGAACAGCTCATCGAACGCGACATCCCGTTTCTCCGCTCGATCTGGCCGGACGAGTTCACCGCCGTCCTCGTGAAAGGCAGGCACAACTACCTGAGCATCCGCCGCCTGCGTCAGACGAGCGAACGCCAGGCGCTGCTATTGGCTGCGCAAGGAACCAAGGACGAACTCTGGCGCATCGAGGACTGGGCCTACACGACGACCGACGGCTCGCTGGCGGATATCTCCCCATCGCCCGACCCGGTCGTCTGGGAACTCGCCCGAAGCGAGCACGGCAACTGCCTGGGCCGTCGGTGCTCCTATTACAACAAGTGCTTTTACCACGCCGCCCGACGCCGGGCCGAACATGCACAGATTCTCGTGGTCAACCATGCGTTGCTGCTCAGCGACCTGGCCCTGCGGCAACAGGGGAGCGGAATCCTGCCGCCCTATGACTTGGCCGTCATCGACGAAGCGCACAACTTCGAGAACTTCGCAGCCGAATACTTCGGATACTCGGTCTCGGAGGGGCAGGTGCGTCATCTTCTCAACCGTCTCCACCACGAACGGACCAACCGCGGGTTCCTTCGCATCCATGGCGAGGCTGAAGATGTCGAGGCCGCCGAGCGCGTGCGTGCCGAGGCTGCATCGTTCTGGCAATCGTTGGCCGAGTGGCATGAGATCCACGGGCGACCCAACGGCCGCATCGTGGAGCGCATCCCCCTGGCCAATAACCTGACGCCCGCGATGGCGGACCTGGCCGACCGGCTCGGCCGACTTCGCAAGAGGCTCGATCGCGACGAGGATGTCTACGAGCTGTCGAGTCTGATCGACCGGGCTGTGGGAATCGGCCAGGAACTCAAACACATCCTGGAAAGCGAG
>PWPN01000382.1 GCA_003557125.1 Phycisphaerae bacterium
CGGACTTTCTGCCCCTCCGCGAGCGTGCAGCCGGGCACGACGTACGCGCGATGCACGAAGACGTCCGGGCCGGGTTCGTCCGGAACGATGAAGCCGTATTCCTGGGCCTCATCAAACCATTTGACGGTTCCGCATGGGGCCATCGGTCCCTCGCAGGCACCGCCGTCGCCATGAACGGCAACGTCAGGCGCTTTGCGCAGCCTCTTTTTCCTTTCGAGCCGCGTCGATAATCTGCTGCTGGACATTGCCGGGCACCGCCTCGTAGTGAGACAGCTCCATCGCATAGCTGCCCTGGCCGCCGGTGATGCTCGACAGGCGCGAATGGTAGTCGGCCATTTCCGCCAGCGGGACACGCGCGCTGATGACGCTCAACCCGCCGGGCAGCATCTGCTGGCCCTCGGGGCGTCCGCGGCGCGACGCGAGGTCGCCCTGGATATCGCCGACCTTGTCGTTCGGCACGGTCACCTCGACGTGCACGATCGGCTCGAGCAGGATCGGCTTGCACTGAAGGAACGCCTTCTTGAATACCTCGCGCCCGGCGATCTGGAAGGCGATGTCCTTGCTGTCGACCGGGTGGGTCTTGCCGTCCGTGAGGCGCACCTTCACGTCGACGACCGGATAGCCGGCCAGCACGCCCTCCTTGATCTGGGACTGGATCCCCTTGTCGACGCTCGGGCGGAACGCCTGGTCGATCGCCCCGCCGAAGATATCGTCGATGAACTCGTAGCCGGCGCCGCGTTCGTTGGGCTCCATGCCGATGAAGACCCGCGCGAACTGCCCCGCCCCGCCGGTCTGTTTCTTGTGCGTGTATTCCACGTCGCGGGTCGTTCCCAGGATCGTCTCACGATAAGGAATCTTGGGCGCTTTCGTATCGACTTCGAGCTTGAAGATATCCTTCATCCGCGAAAGGATCGTCCGCAAGTGAAGATCGCCGATGCCATGAATCACGAGCTCTTTCGTGCTCGGGTCGCGGTCGGCCTTGAAGCAGGGGTCTTCCTCGGTGAACTTGGCGAGCGCCCCGCTGACCTTGTCGGCATCGGCACGGCTCTTGGGCTCGATGGCCAACGCGAACATCGGCGTGGGGAACGGCGGCAACGGAATCGTGCCATCGTCGCCGGTGTGCAGCACGTCCCCGATGGCGGTGTCGAGCTTGGCCATCGCGATGATGTCACCGGCCACCGCCTCGTCGACCTCGAGATGATCGGCCCCACAGAGCTTGTAGATCTGGCCGGGCCGCGTCGCTTTCCGTTCCTGGCCGATGGTGATCGACGCGTCGGAACGGATCGAGCCGGCATGGATCCGGCAGACGCTGAACTTGATGTTGCTCCTCGGATCGCTGAAGACCTTGAAGACCTGCCCGAGGAACGGCTTGCCCGCGTCCGGCTCGATGACCTTCTCACCCGCCTCGCCGGTCAGCGTCCGACGGAAGCCTTCGACGGGCGAAGGCGCGTAGTCGGCCACGAAGTCCAGAAACTCTTTGACGCCGACTTCCTGGCGGGCACTCATGAAGAGGATGGGGACGATGGAACCGCCGGTGATGGCCTTGCTCAACACGCCGACAAGCCGGGCGGGATCGATCTCCCCCTTTTCGAGATATTCTTCCATGAGCGTCTCGTCGGCCTCGACGATCCGTTCGATCAAGGCGGTGTGCGCGTCGGCGACGCTTCCGAAGTCCGATGAGCCCTCGGCGTTCTGAAAACAATCGACGACACGGCTACCCTTGTCAGCCGGCAGATTGACCGGCTGGCAGACGTCACCGAAAAGCTCCTGAAGGCCTTGGACGAGTTCGCTCGTATCGGGTTCCGAATCGACCTTGTTGATCACGATGATCCGGCCGAGACCATACGTGGCGGCCCGTTCCATCATGCGGCGGGTGTTGACCTCGATGCCGGCGCTGGCCGACACGACGCAGACGGCCGTCTCGACACCAGCCAACGCACTGATGGCCGGCCCCAGGAAGTCCGGCGCGCCCGGCGTATCCACCGCGTTGATGAGCTTGCCCTTGACCTCGACCGACAGCAGGGCCGAATCGATCGAACAACCGCGTGTCTTTTCCTCGTCCATGAAGTCGAGGTGGCTCGATTTGGTATTGACGTCACCGAGACGATTCGTCTGGCCGGTCACGTGAAGGATCGCGTCGCCCAGCGATGTCTTGCCGGCCGACTGGTGTCCGACGAGCGCGATGTTTCGAAAATCCGCGGTGGTGTACTTGGCCATGGTTCCTCCGGGCTGCGGCCATCCGCTTCGACGCGGGCCGCACTGAAATCAGTTCGGGACAGGACCGGGAGCCATACAGCGCAACTCACCCGGCCGCCGACGAGACTCGGCCCCGGGCAGAGCAGGAGAAGCAGCCATCCAGGTGCGCCCCCGAGCCGAGCACAAACAGGTTATTGTAAGAAGAAACCGTCCTGCGACAAGCAGAGCGGCCCTGAGGCGGCAAATGGCGTGGCAAACTGTGAGCGGATCCGCTCCCCTGAGGCCGCCGGCTGCCCTTTTGCGGCTGTCGGCTCCCGGGCGGTTCGCCCAAACCGCCCCGAAGGCCTTGGCGATTCTCAGTCGAGCGGCACCAGGGAGACGATGACGTTATCAATAAAGTAGGTCAGCTCGGCTTCCCATACGGAACTGATCCCGAAAGCGACCCAGGCCACCCCGTCTGGCCCGACGCTGACGTTCCTGGCATATGCGTAGGTATGCCAGCCGGCGAAGAGGTCCGCTGCCTGGGAGGTGTCGAAATCTCCCCTTTCGGTGGGTTCCTCCGCACCGGCATAAAGGGCTGTCCTGGCCAGGGTATTGAAGCTGGCGGATGGGCTCCAGAAGTCCAGCAACATGTGGACGCGATAGGTCCCTTCCTGCTCCACCTCGAAGCTGCGCGCCAACCAGATGGTGCCGCTGCCCTGCCTGCCATCGAGTTGGAACCTGGCCGACCGGGCGCCGCTGCTGGCCTGCTCACTGCTTCGGGTGATGGACCACGCAACGGGTTGGCCGGGGTCGTTGGGATCTTGCGGAACCTCGCTGCCCGCTGTCCATGGATCGAGGCTCGTTTCGAAATCCTCGATGAAAACGACTTCCGGGGCAGGCAGCCCCGCGCAGCCCGATACCATCCAGGCGACCCATGCGATCACGATCCATTTGTACGACGCGACGTTCATTGCAGCTCCTTTGTGCGTGAAAATGCCGAGGAAACGTGGCTCACGTCGTTACTTATCTTACCGAACTTATTTTATCGAACGTTGCTTATCTTATCGAACTTTGCTTATCTTATCGAACTTTGCTTAACTTATCGAACTTTGCTTAACTTATCGAACTTTGCTTATCTTACTGAACGTTGCTTATCTTACGGAACGTTGCTTCCCGAAAGCGCAAAGATCGCAAAGGTCCCGTTTCCGGGTTGAGATTTTCATATTTGAGCATTTGAGATTTCATCTTTGATATTTCAGATCTGAGATTTGAGATTTGAGATTTCGTAATTTGAGATTTCGACC
>PWPN01000004.1 GCA_003557125.1 Phycisphaerae bacterium
CACCCAGCTCAACCGCCAGGGCCCCGACATCGGCTCTCAATACCGTTCCGCGATCTTCGCAGCCGACGACGAGCAGCTCAAAGAGGCACGCGAGTTTATCGCCGAACAGACCCGCTCCCGGCGATGGGGCCGTCGCAAGATCGTCACGACCGTCGAGTCGGCCGGTCCGTTCTACGAGGCCGAAGAATACCACCAGAACTACCACGCCCGTCGCGGCGGCTCCTGCCCGTCGCCCATGCAGCCGTGACCGTACTGTAGCGGCCGTCCCTCTACCTTCGCTGTGCTACGCCGTGGCGGACGAATTCCTGTAGCGGCCGTCCCCCCCGTGGCGGCGTTTCCCGAAACAGGAGCAATACGGGCAAGAAATGGTATCAGCATGAGTGCTTAGGGTGGTACGGGCGTCTCGCCCGCCAGGACAGGGTGGTACGGGCGTCTCGCCCGTTCGTATGAGCACATGATAGCCATGCGGCTTCAAGGACGATCGCGCACGATCTGCGAGACCGTTTCGAAGTAGCGGTCGATGGCTGTCCGATAGCGTTCGGGCGGAATGGTGTCGCGGCTCTGACGAAGTTCGTCCTCGAGCTGGCTGACCAGGACGTTCCAGTCCCGCCCCTGCGGATCGACGGGAATCGCGCGGACCGCGGTCTTGAAATGCCCGCCCAGGCCCGTCTCGGCCAACGCAGCCTGAACACGGGCGCGGGTGCGCTCCCGCTGGAGATTGTCTTCGCGCCCCTGCTGTCCCTCTCGGCCGCGACCTGAGCCGCCTCTTCCCCCGGCCCCCGAGCCTCCAACGCCGCTGCCCGCCCAGTCGAAGTTGACCGAAACGTTCAACTGAACGAGCGCGCCGAGTTTTTCGCAGGCTTTGCATTCGTTTTCCAGGCTGGCCAAGAGGTCCTCGAGCGTCGGCAACGTGCACGGCTCATCCGGCGGCCCGTCTGCCAGGGCAGCCTCTTCAACGAGATCGAGCAGCGCATCGAATTGCCGTTCAGCCTCGGTGAACTGTTCGACGAGCTCGGCCTGCACGCGGGTCGCCGGCGCGCGCTGCGAACGGGCAAGCAGCTCGACCGCGCGCTGCTGCTCGTGAGGAATGCGGGCATGGACTCTCTCAACGAACGCTTGGGCCTGGGCACCGGCTGAGCTCGTTACCGGGCCGAACATCGGGGCGATGCGCAGAAGCTTGGCGCCCAGCTCGGATGTATCGCGTGCGAGCAGCTGCTGGTGGATGGCCGCCAGCTCCGCAAAGCGATCCGAGTGGGCAGCTTCGAGCTTGCTTATCAACGCACCGAGCGCCGCTTCGAGACGTTCGGCCTCGGCCATGCGGTTTCCCACGAAACGCGCGAGCTGAACGTCGCCCCCCGGTCGATCGTGCATCGCGCCGATGAGCTGCGCCCGATACTGCCCGATCGCATCGAGCAGCCCTCCGCCCTTTGCACCATACGCCTCGATCTCGGCTTTCGTGCGGGGGACGCGAAGCGACGCGCTTTCGAGTGCGATCCGTCGGGCCTGTTGCCGCACCTCGGCTACCGCGTCGTCCTGGCGATCCACGTCGCGCGGGAGCCACGTTTCCGTGTTCTCGTGAAGATCGGCCGCCGCCTTGGCGAAGTCCTCCTGCTCGTGGGCAAGCAATTCGAGCCATGCCCCGCGCAGCGCGTCGGCCGACACCGGCTCATCCCCGCCCCACGCAGCCACGCGCTGGCGGACCTCCTGTTGCCGATAGGCCAGGACGGTCAGCTGATCGCGCAGGGTCATGCACTCCATCCGCGTGCGGGCCATCATCCGACGGAGCAGGTCGGGCTCGTCGGCCAGCACGCGGGCAAGCTCGTCGAGCAGTGCCTTGAGCTGTTCGTAGTATTCCTGCAACGCCTCGAGGTACGCGTCGGACACCTCGAGCATCTGGCCGGTACGCGGGTTGAGCCAGGGCTGCCCTTCCTTCAACGCGAGCAACCGCTGCATGTCCTCGACGAAGATCTCATGCATCCGCACAGCCTTGCGCGCCAGTTCCTCGGCCCGTTGCTCCTTTTTGGCGACCTCATACGCGCGAACCGAATCGCTGAGCCGTCCCAGCGCACGCGCGACGTGAAAGGCAGCGGTATCCAGCAGCGGACTTTGCCGATCCGGGGCATCGGTCGCGCCTTTCGTCTCGTCGAGCGCATCGCGCGCGGGCGTCACGTGCGACTCGACGATCTCGGCAAGCTGAAGGCCCATGAACGCGTAAGGCGTGTCGGCCGACAACCGGCGCAGACGCCCGATGGATGCCTCCGCATCGGCAAGATGATCGTCGGCCGCACGAAGCCGACCCGCTTTGACGGCATTCCAAGGTTGATCGGGCGCCACAGTAAGCCGAAGCGCCTCGATCTGTTCGAGTGCAGCCCGAAGCGACGTTTCCAGCGCTGCGAGGTAATGATCGATGTCGATCTCGAGCTTGCGGAGATTTTGATCCTCGAACGAGCCCGCCCAATCGTCGATGCGGATCGAATGCGTCGCCGAACAGGATTGCCCCTCGCGCGTCCCCGGCATCAAGCGTTTGGCCATATCCGCGTCCGGTCGCTGTGCCGATGGTTCGGCACTCTCGTCGTCGTCCGGATCGCCCGAAGCGCGGGCCGGATCGTCCAGCCTCCCGGCACCGTCCGCAGTTGCAGCCGCACAGCGCGTGTCCGTCACACGGATGCTGTATTCGAGTTTCTGACCGCTCTGAAGCCCGCGCGGGGCCAGGTCGAGCGTGATGCGTCCGGCGATCTGCCGGGCCCCCTCTTGGCCTTCGAGCGGGATGGGGATCGCCTCGACGTCGTCGGTCCCGTCTCCATCGGATACGCTCACCAGCAGCTCGGCCGAGGCGATCCCGAAATCGTCGGCAGCTTCGAAAGCGATGACGAGCGCGTCGTCCGGTCGAAGGGCGATCTCGGCCTGCGGCGAAAGTATGCGGACGGTCGGCGGCGCGTCCGGGTAGACGGTGATATGGCATGGAACAGGAACGTGATTGTTCAGGCCGAACGTATCGGTCAAGCGGACCGCAAAGGCCAGATCCTCGTTCAAAACCGTCTCGTACCGATAGAGGCCTTCCGCATCGACGGAAAGCAGGGCAGTATCCGGCGGCAGACCCTCCAGCACGAGCGCAGCCAGCGGCTTGTTCGCCCGAAGCGCGAGCTCGAGTCGGCTGCCGGCCAGCGCCTGGACGCGTGCGGGCAAGGCGGGCCTTACGTCTTCCGGCAGGCCGCTGTACGCGGGCGGAACGATCCGAAAGACCGTCTCGGCAATCCCCGGCCGATCCGTCACCACCACGTTATGCCAATCAGTTGTCCCATCGCCGGCGGCGAACCGGTACGCGAAGGACGCGCGCGGATGGGGCAGCGTCCAGGTCAGCCGATCCCCCGCATCGGGCACCGCCAACGGGTGCCGATCCACACGTTCCTCCCGTTCCTCCCGGCGGATCGACAGCGCGGCCCGGCATGGCCGACGACCGGCGAAGTCGGCTTCGAG
>PWPN01000197.1 GCA_003557125.1 Phycisphaerae bacterium
CGCATGGCCCTTCGATTCTGCAGATGTACGTACCGGCATCTTCCGGCTGAATGTTCGTGAGACTCAACGTGCGTCTTTGGGCAGTGCCGATGGGTCGGCCGTCGTGGTACCACTGATAGCTCACCGGTTCACCGGATACGCTCACGCGGTATTGGATACTCGTTCCCGGGCAGACCTTTTGCTCTACCGGGGACGGCTGGGCGATGATGGAAGGCCATTGCGCTGCCCGCAGCGTGGCCGGGCCTTCGATGGTCATGTTGAGCGTTCCATCGAAGCTGGCCACTCCTTTCAGCGTCATATCCTTCGCAGCGTCGTCTGGAGCGGTCATCCGGTAGCTGAGCGTGCGGGCCGCGTTATCGAAGAACGGCCCCCACTTGACCTTGCTGTTGACGGCGTCGTATCCCGCGGTACCTTCCGCCGGTTGACCGTTGACCCGAATGTGGGTGATGGGCCAGCCTACCGGCACGGATTCTTCGGCTGCCCATGCGACGACTGACTCTTCCGGTGCGACGTGCAGCGTAACCGGAATCGACAGGCCGGGCAGGTAGCACTCCTGCGAAAGTGTTCGCGTGGCGGTGGATGCTGCCTGGGCCGCCGAAGCGATCGCGATTGCCCCGAGCACGAGCACCGCGCGCGTCATGCACACAACCAGGGGGGCTGACCTTGGAACGGTACGGGAAGCCTTGGGTCTCGCAAACATCATTTCACCTTTCTGAGGCGCCCATAGAGCGGCATTCTCCGAAGCGCCAGAAACAACGCAGGGCTCGCCAGCAGCAGCGGGGCAGCGCCCGGGGCGCAGGGGGAGCCGTCTGCGGGAAGATTCAACCCTTGCGCTTCGAGTTCAGCAACGGTGGTGTCGCCGAAGATGGTCTGGTTCCATCCATGCGCCGAAACCACGCCGGTGATCGCTACGTTTTCTCCGGCAGTCTCATTCTCGGGTGCAATTCCGTAAGAAAGCGTCCGTGTGATCCCGTCCAGGAAGGGACCCCATTTGAGCTGATGATGGATCGGATCGTAATGCGCTTCATCGTCCAGGTCGGTCGCACGCCAGCCCTCCGGAAGTGACTCCTCGACCGCCCAGGCGAGTGTGTCGGCTTGTGGTGAGATCGTGACGACGACTCGAAAGCTTCCGGGAACGTTCGCAACCGGTTCGATCCGACGTTCGGCGTCAACGTGAGGCGGCTCGGATGCAAGGGCTTTGGCAAGGGTGTCCCCCGGTTCGGTCGTTCGAAGCGTTCGTAAGGATTGAGAGGCCAAGCCGGGTTCCCAGCATAGCGGTGGAGCGATATCCGGATTATAGGAATACCATTCGCCGATGCGCCAGAGGTAAGCACCGCGTGTCATGTAGTGGATCGGGACTGGATTCGGCGGGACCGACCAGGTGCAACCGGTCCTCCAGCATGTGGCGTAGGCAGTCATCTCGCCGATTACGATGCGCCAATCCTGGTTGAGGTCGGACGGGTGCGCGGGCAGACCGATGCTGACGTCTATCGGGATGTCGTCGCTCGCGCCGCATGGGTCCGCGACGCGGATCACGAATGTGGCGGGATCGACCTGGTTGCTGGCCGGGGTGTAACAGATCGTCACGGACGCACCCGTTGTCGCATTCAGAAGTGTAACATCGCCGAGCGCCGGCGGCGTGGCCACGCTCCAGGACAATGCGGACGGATCGTTGTTGGCGTCGGTGGCGTGGAGCGTCAGCTGATTCTCTGTGTCCTGGCAGCCGCTGTTGACCCGCACGGTCATCTGAAGCGGCCCGGGCCCTTCGGTAATGACCGGCGGCGCGTTCGTGACCGAAACGGTGACCGTGCAGGAACTCGTGTTTCCGGCCCAGTCCGTGGCGATCAGCGTGACAGTCGAATTTCCCAGTGGGAGGGCCGTCCCCGCGGCGGGATCTTGCGTGACCATGACATTGGGATCGCAGTTGTCGCTGGCGTTCACCAGCCCGGTCAGATCAGGCAGGATTCCCAGGCAATTGTTTCCGGCGGGGATCGGCGCGACCGAAGGCGGGCAGGAGATCGTCGGCGGCGTCGTATCGAGCACGAGCGTGGACGGCCCGCCGACCGGAACGAGCTCTTCGATGCTGGTGGACAGCGTGCCAATGAAATTGACCGTTCCCGTTTGACCGGCCGGAGGCGTGACGGCGTAGCTCAATGCACGTGGATTGGCATCGAAGTACGGCCCCCATTTGACCTTGTTGTTGACTGCGTCGTAGACGCCGTCGTGACTGATCTGGCTCGGCGTCCAGCCCGAAGGCGGCTCTTCTTCGAGGGCGTACACGACCACGGCCGGATCGGGGTTCACCTGGATGGTGACCTGTGCAGGGTGCGTCGGAGCGTACGCGTCGCAGGAAAAGCTGCGCGTGGCCTGGGACGCGGCATGGGCCTTCGCGAAAGGAACGAGAATAAGGCCTGCGCATACCGCTGCGATGAATTTTACGGAGATGAACGCCCTGAGAGGGTGATGTTGAACGGACATCGTGTGGTCCTCATTTTAATAAAGGGGGTACTCGGCTTTCGTTTTGTAAAAACGGGTAGTCCGGCCTCTTTTGTACCCACGATCCACGAGTTATCCCCTTATGGTTACGCGTCCTTGCCTGGATTGCGCTGTTATTACGCCGAACCTTTTCGCACTCATACAAAGCATGAATAGGGCACATAGACTGATGCTTGCTAAACCGGCACCACAACCGACAGGGATGTTCTGGAATTCGGAATCCTGGTCGATCCATGCATTCTCGATCCGATCATCCCCTGCGATATGCACGCTTTTTCCGTCGACCGATACACGGCCATCGAACAGGGGCATCGGTCCCGGTTCGATCGGCCGCGTTATTCTGTACGTGAGTGTGCGCTCGGGATCGTCGAAGAACGGGCCCCATTTGATCTTGCCGTTCGTCGAGTCGAACGACCCATTGTCGTTGATGGACGAAACCTCCCATTCCGGAGGCGGCATATCCTCGAGTGCCCATACCCTTCCCGGATCGTTGACGACGACTTCGATACGCACCATGAACCCGCCAGCCGTCTCGGTTGCTTGTTCGATGCTGCGGACAGCCTGCACGTCGGGAGCGTCCGTCTTCCTTGTACGATGGAACGGTCTTTCTTCTGTAGAAAGTTCTTCATCGAATATCACGTGCATTCCCGGTGACGGCGATGCCGATCTGCTCAGCCTGTGTTGGCCAATGGATACAGGCACGAAACATCGCGCGGAAGTCTCGCTGCATTCGACGTCAGTGGTACGCTGATACCATTCGCCGACTCGCCAGAGGTAGGCGGCGCGCACCATATAGGTCATAGGGATCGGCACGGGCGGTACCGGCCAATCGTATCCTTCCTGCCAATGCGACGCATAGGCTGTCATTTCGTTGATGGAGATCTGCCAGTTGAGATTCATGTCCCCCGGGTGCCCCGTCCAGTCGAGCACCGTGAGCATCCAGCTTTGCGTGTCGCTTCCGATTGCGTTGGAGGCTTCGA
>PWPN01000334.1 GCA_003557125.1 Phycisphaerae bacterium
ACGTCGCCGTCACCGTCCAGATCGCCCACCCCGCCGCTCACATTTACGACAACGGTATCACTGACCTGAGTGTTCTGCGCGTCGGTGACCGTCAACGTGTACGTCGTCGTCGCGAAAGGAGTCGCAAGCGGCTGGATCACGCTGGGGTCTTCCAGCGATGCAGCCGGCGACCAGAGGATCGTATGGGGCGGCAACCCGCCGCTGAAGGACCCTTCGAGTTGGATCGAGTTGCCGTAGGAAATCGCTTTGTCAGGCCCTGCGTTGACGACCAGGGGCAGTACGGGACATACGGTCGTCTCGCAGCTCGTGCCGTTGCCCTGGAACGTCCCGCCCATAGCCGTGCATTCCACCGCCGGCACTTCGATGCAGCTTGCATCCGACAGGCAGCACGCGCCCTGGGTGTCCACCGGAACGACCACGCCCCCCATGACGAACACATCGTCGACGACGTGGGCCATCCCCTCCTGATGGACGCGGTTGCCCTGCGTCATGCTGATGCGGTTGAAGCCGCCCAGGTAGTCGCGCGCCACTTCGAAGCCGCGCTCGTTTACCGGATCAGCGCCGAAGTTGTCCACCTCGAGCACGACGGTTTCGCTCTTGATCGTCATCCGAAATCGGCACAGCCCGCCGGCCACCGGCTTCCACAGACTGACGCCGGCACCGTCCACGACATCGTACAGGTGGGGGTCTTTCGCGTAGTACCAGTGAAACCCGTCGAAATAGAACGGCGCGCCCGGCCTGCCCGCTTGGGCATACTGTGCGCGCGTGAGGTTGATGCCCGCAAACGCGCCAAAGGCGATGGATGCATGTTGTTGGCCGTGGTCATGCCAAGGCCCCTGGTCGCCGGTGGACAGGTCCGGATCTTCGCTCACCATGCCGTGGCGGGGAGCCTGGGCGTCACCGCTCCCGTCATCGTGCGACAGCTCGACGTAGAAGTTGGACCGAAGCCCGACGAATTCGCCCTTGAAATCGACGACGAACTCGACCACGATCGGATTGTCATCCGTACCCATGAGAACGAAGTTCTCGCCGATCCCGTCATTGCCCTCGCCGTAAACTTCGCTGAGGTCCAGTTCGAGGTTGGCGGTCATCCGGTAGGGGCCGTCCTTGCCGATATTGACGGCTCCGCCCTCGGGCACGAGCCCTTCGCCGGCGACGTACGTGCCTCGCACGCCGGGGCTCCACGTGTAGGACAGGGGCCAGCGCGTATCCAGCGACGCCTGGTCCCATGAGCCGATCGCCAGCGGGCCGCTCCTGTTCCCGTCGAAATGCTCGCGAACGCGCCAGATCGCGTCCATGTCGTAATCGCAGGCGTCGCCCACGCCGCTACAGTTGTAATCGGGTTGCCAGTATCCGTCGGGGTCGACCAGGCCGAGCGTCACCGCGCAGTCATCGAGCGAATCGCCCAGCTCATAGAGGACGCGCGGGTTGTACATAAAGGGGCAATTGTCGCACGCATCGCCCACCCCGTCGCCGTCCCGGTCGCGCTGGTCGGGATTGGGCACGAAGGGGCAGTTGTCGCAGGCGTCGCCGATGCCGTCGCCGTCCGAATCGAGCTGGTCGGGATTCGGCACGCGGGGGCAGTTGTCCTGCTCGTTGGGGATGCCGTCCCCGTCGATGTCCGGGTCGCAGGCGTCGCCCAGCCCGTCGCAGTCGAGGTCCGGCTGCCAGTAACCCCATTCATCGACCAAGCCGTGGGTCACTGCACAGTCATCGAGCGAGTCACCCGGTTGATAGAGAACGCGCGGGTTGTAGACGCCCAGGCAGTTGTCGCAGGGGTCGCCGACGCCGTCGCCGGAGGAATCGGGCACGATATCCGCGACCTCGAGCAGCGCCTTACCGTCGAGGATCGCCTGGGCGAGTTGATGACGGTAGGCGGAAAGCGCGCCCGAATCGAACGTGTAGTCCGTCCGCGAGGTTACGATCGAGTCGGGCACTTCCAGCAACGGCGTGACCTCGGCGATGAACGCCAGGACAGCCGGGTCGGTCGGCATGCATCGCCGGAAGGTCGCGACGATCTCCTGGAGCATCGCGAGGTATTCGTAATCTTCGAGGCCGTCGCGGATGTTGGCCAACCGGAGGCTCGGCATGATCCCTTCGCTCGGCGGGCCGGGATAATAGAGGTTCCCCTCGCCGTCGAGTGTGCCCGGCGTCGAACTGGAACCGCTACCGCTGCCCGGATCCCAGCCGGTGTACGGGCCGGACGTGATCGGGCCACTATTCTTCCATGTGCCTGTATTGTAATCGTACCCCCAGCCGATGACGCGGTAATAGAGAAAACCGTCGGTTTCGTACTTGAACGACTTTGCGCCTAAGAGCAGCCGCGACTCGATCGTCGGGTACTGGAGGATCAGGTTGGCGTATGGACGCAACGGCACGTTGCACGTGTACCACCACATCTGCTTGCCTTCGGCACGCAGTCGTCGCCCTTCCTCGAAGTCGTATTGGGGCGTCAACGGCACCCAGATATCCACGACGTCGCGCAGGTACGATGAGTGTTCGGATGTACCGAACGATGGGTCCGCAGCCGTGGTCATCGTCTTGAGACCGGGGAAGTTGTCGTGAAGGTACTGGAAATGCTGGTACATCTCCGGGAAGCGGCCGATCCTGATTTCGTCGAATCCGTACGCGTAGGCCATGTCGAGCCAGCCGCGGTTGCCCAGCCAGTTGTAGATGTTTTCGAAATCGCTCGGCCTGGCCGTGGGCACCATCGAGAGCGCAAATGCGTTCGATCCGCCGTTGACCCAGTATTCCATCCAGGTGTGCGGCGTGACCGTGTTGCGATAGATCTCGGTGACGCTCAGCCGGTGGGCCATCTGGAGGTCCCAGAACTTGTCGCGCATCGCATTGGTCCAGGACGAGCCGTAGAAGCTGCTGGCCTGCCAGAAATGGGCCGAGAAGGCTGTCCGTAAGGTCGGCGTCGGCGGCAGCGTGAAATCCCATACGTGTACATTGAGTTGCAGTTGAACGGGATCGACGCCTTGCCCGCTCACCGTGATCGTGGCCGTGTAATCGCCCGGAGGCGTGTCAGCTGTCGTCTGGACGTTGACCCAGTACGCCACCCGGTCGCCGGCGCTGATATTGCCCGTATTCGTAAACGTCAGCAACGGGTCCGGCCACCATCCCGTGTAGCCGTCCACATATTCCGGATAGCCGATATTCAGGTTGCTCGGCGGATCGTCCGAGGCGTTGACGTGCCCGATCAGCGACACTTTCACCTGCCCGTCGAAAGCGCCTTGGCCGCCGGTCGGCTGCAAGGAGGATACGGACACGCTGACGTTGTTGACATTCTGAGCGGAGGTGACGACGACCTGGACCGCCTCGTGCTCGTTGCGCGCCATGGACATGTTGTACGCATGCCCGATCTGGTCGGCCCACTGCCCCTCGAAGGGCCAGCCGTAGTGGGCGCCGCGGATCATCACCTTGTCCATCGGGGACGCCACCCCGACGGTCAGCTCGGCCCGAACCGCCG
>PWPN01000167.1 GCA_003557125.1 Phycisphaerae bacterium
CACATGGAGGAGGATCCGATCTACTTCGAGCCGGCCGTCAGCGATGTAATTCACGGGGCGGTGGTTTGGGCACTGGGTCAGCCAGCGCCGGAGGAGGGTGAGTGACCGGGGCGAACTGTGCACCCGGTGCACAGTTCCGAATGTGTGCTGTAAGTGGTTGTCTTATCGGTGTTTTTGGACATTTTGAGTTTTTGAAAAATTACTTGCCCGGAAGGCGTGCGGCCGACCCGGACTGTGCACCGGGTGCACACTTGGCATTTTGGGCTGTAAGTGCATGATTGGACGGTGTTTTTATGGATTTTTAATTTTGAAATAATTACCCGGATCGGCTGGCGGTGCATTGCTGAGTGTTTCACGTGAGACACATTGCAGCCGGCCGGCGGGGCTTTGAGGCCTTGGGGGTCTCGATCGTTCACTGACGGAGCATTGACGATGGAGAGTGGCAAAGAGGAGCAAATACCGATCGAGCAGATCTGCCGTGGACGCTATCAGCCCCGACGGAGTTTTGAGCCAGAAGCACTCGAGGAACTGGCCGCATCAATACGCCAGCAGGGTCTCATCCAGCCAATCGCTGTGCGCCGACACGATGACGGCGGCTATGAACTGCTTGCGGGTGAGCGGCGATGGCGTGCATGTCAGCGAGCGGGGCTCCAGACCATTCGCGCGCTGGTTTATGACCTAGATGATGAATCTGCGGCAGAGGTCGCGCTTGTGGAGAACGTCCAGCGTGAGGATCTCAATGCCGTCGAAGTGGCAGACGGCATCCGACGCCTGATCGAAGAGTTCGGCCTGACCCAGACCGCGGTGGCGGACCGCATCGGCAAGAACCGCGTCACGGTCGCGAATCTGCTCCGGTTGCTACAGCTCGATGAGAAGGTCCAGGCGCACGTCGTCAGTGCACGCCTCGCGCCCGGTGTCGCCCGCGCATTCGCAAGTCGCCCCGCCCATGAACAGCGCGCGCTCGCGGACAATGCGATTCGCCTCGGGTGGACGGCCCGCCAGGCCGAGCAAGCTGTTCAGCGAATCTCCACAGGTGGACAACAGTCGAGTACCAGCAACGGTGCCCGTGATCGTGAGCTCGAACGAGTGAGCCGCCATCTCTCGGAACATGTCTCTCTCCCCTGCACGGTGGAGCGGAAGGGGGAGCGCGGATACAGCGTGAAGTTCGACGCGGCGAATGCCGACGTGCTGCAGGGGTTGTTCGAGCGCCTGGGATTTACCTACGACACCTGATCGATGCCGTGCGCTGGCGACGCGCGAGGGCCAGAGTGACTCGATGATCATCGGTCCGCGCGTAGCTGGGCGGAACTGTCCCCATCCGGATCTATTGAACCCTCACCAAGGGGCTACCGCCATACTTGCGCCCGCTCCGGGCGGCCACCGAACACGGTGTCGACCGGGGATGCCGTGAAGCTGTCGTGTGTCGAGTTGACTTTCACACGACTTGCGGGCGCGTGGTCCGCGACGCTGAGGCTCCGGCGTACTGTATATACGAACAGCTTTCATGCAGTTCGCCCAATCTCGCATTCGGGTTCAGCGGAACCCCTTCTCCTGCCTTGACCCAGCGCACTGGGCTTCCGCCCAAACGCAGACCGCACAAAGAATCCGGAATGCCGACCCCTGGCATGTCTATGCCTGTATGAGTCGGATCGCCCCAACAAACCCAACCCGCTCGCTGGCACAGCCCGTCGTACGGGCTGGCTGTGGCGATGGGAATCGGGGGCGATTGCACCACTACGCAATGTTCCCCGGGTTCCGCGCGAATAGGGAAGTGGAGCAGACCCACGGCACCTTCTTCGGCGGTCCCGCGCCACGCAATCGGGAGGACACGGGCGATGCCTGATCGAGCGACTCCGATCGGAGAAGTCGCGGAGGTCCCGACCCTGGCGCGAATGATGTCTGGATTCGTCCTCGGGGCCATGGGCGCGACTTCCGTTTCCGTATGGATACACCAGCCCGATGGGTCCGACTACTGCGTGGCGCGCTCCGAGCGTGATGATGCCGCAGGCGACACTCGGACCGTGGCTCACTGGCCGCTGGCCGTGAACGACCATGTATTCGGCCACCTGCGAATCGAAACCGACTCCGACGCCCCGGAATGGCGCGAGCGGTGCATTGCCGAGGCGCGGGATCACGTCGCCGCGATGGCACGGGGTCTCTACAAGGGCATTCGTTGGCAGCTTGTCGAACTCGCCATGGCAGGTATTCGCCGCACGGGCGCTCCGGCTTCGGCGTCCTTACGCGTGGACGCCAATGGCATGGTGCTCAGTTCGACTGATCAGCTGCACGAGGTTACTGGCTGGTGCGCTGACGAGTTGGTTGGCCTGCCCATCCAGCGGATGCTGCCACGGGTCGAGCGCCTCGATCTCCTCGCTTCGTCGAGTTCGGCACCGGTTCAGGGCTGCACGTGCCGCGATAGCGGGGGTGGTGACTGCATCCGAACCATCCATTGCGTGCGGGCGGGGGGCGGCGAGCGCGAGGAGTTCTTCATTCTCGTGTACGCTCCGCACGCTGAAAACGAGGCATGGAACAAAGGTTTCACGTGCGGGCCGACGGGTCCCGCACTCCAATAGGAAAAGCCTGGATGGACGTGGGCCAACGAAGAAGTCTCGCCAAGTCAGGCCGGATCCAGGCCGTCGCCTACCAGTCTAGTCAGCCCGGGGATCTCTGCGCCGACTCGATCACCGCGACCATCGATCTCATCGAGGGCGCTCAGACTAGCGGGAGGTCGGTACAGCTCCACGGATTTGGTCGGCTCTATCCGGTAGCCGTTCGAACATCGACATCTCTCGACCCCACGCGCAAGGTCTATGTCGAGCGACCGAGCCGTCTGCAGGTGGGATTCCAACCAGGGCGATGGCTGACGCCGCTCAGTGCTGAGGCGGAAATGAATCAGATGAATGCTTTGGCACGGGGAGTCGGTAGCAATGGCTAAGCGGGACTTCATCGCCGCAGGCTGGTGCAGTGTGGGCGCGAGCCTCCTTCTTGCGGGGTGCGCAAGCACGGCCGACCCGGGCCACACCGGCACCGGTGCCGCTGAATTCCGCAATCTCGACTGGCAGGAAGGCGAGATCCCGGAGTCACTCATCAGGCGGCTTGATGCGCATGAGGAAAAGTACGAAGAGCTCGTAATTCGGATCGATACGATGGGGAACTCGATTGCCACTATCTCCGTGGAAGAGGGCAGGGCGGTCGAAAAGCTGCGGGCCCATCGCGATGAACTGCAATCGCGTCTGGCCCAGGTCCGCGAGCGCCGCGCGTTCCTGATCGAACTCGCGGTTGATCTGCGCGCAGAATGGCCGATCGGCGATGAGAGCAGCCCGAAGGAGCAAGTGGTCGCGGCGGCTGATAGGGACTATTGGACCGAACGCTTTCCCAGTGAACCGATCCGATCGGGCGAAGCGAACGATGCGCCTGACCCAGTCGACGGCGAAGTAGATGGACGACGCGAGCGAG
>PWPN01000378.1 GCA_003557125.1 Phycisphaerae bacterium
ACAGGGGGCGGCCGCTACAGATGGTGTCACGGGCATCTCCTGTCTGAGTGGTACGGACCTCGCCCGTGGGGCAGTCAAGGGACAAGCCGCCAGTGGCACCCCGACCTGCCTGCTGCTCTATGAGAAGTGTGTCGGGAACCGTATCCGGAAGCCCGCGGCTCTTTAAGAACCCCCCTTCATCCCCCCTTTATAAGGGGGGAAAGATTCGGGAGGTCAGCCGATCATGACCCGTTCTTCCGCGAGTCGGACGGAATCGGGTTTTCGTTCGAGAATGACCAGGGCGATCGTCAACGGCCCGAGTCGCCCGATGAACATCGAGAGGATGATCCAGGCTTTGCCGACGTTGCTGAGGTCGGGGGTGAGCCCGGTTGACAGGCCGACGGTCCCGAAGGCGGACACCTGCTCGAAGAGAATGTCGTGAAGGTCCCATGTCGACCCGTTCAGTTCCGTGATGGACAGAATGAGCACGCCGATGATGTTGAAGACGGCTGCGACGCCCACGAGCAGCCCGGTTCGCCTGACGAGGTCGGTGGGGATGCGCCTGCCCCCGAGCGTGACGTCCTCGCGTTGTGCGAGCCGTGCGCGCAGTCTGGCGAACCAGACGGCGGCTGAGGTCGTTTTGACCCCCCCCGCACAGGATCCGGGTGACCCGCCGATGAACATCAGGATCGTGAGCCCGAGCAGCGCAGCGACGGGCGCGTGGCTGATGGTGACTGTGTTGAAACCGGCGGTGCGCGCGGTGATCGACTGAAACAGTGCGTTTCCGATGCGGGTGATCGGCTGCTCGTGATTCGGGTTGAGCCCTATGGTGACCAGGAATATGGCGCCGGCTGCGATGAGGACCACCGAGGTCGCCAGTACGACGCGCGTATGCAGCGAACTGCCGACCGTGGTCGGCTTACCGGTGAGTCGGTACCAACATCGCCCGATGAGTTCGAATATCACCATGTGGCCCAGCCCGCCGAGGACGATGAGTACGCTGATCGTGGTCATGAACGGCATGTTGTCGCGCAGGCCGACGAGGCTGTCGCTGAACGTCGAGAACCCCGCGTTGCAAAAGGCCGAGATGGCATGGAAGATGGCGTCGAAGGTCGTCACTTCGGGCGCGCGTGTCCGGGTCGAGGCGATCAGGATGAGCGCGCCGATGGCCTCGATGGACAGCGTCATGATGACGATCCAGCGGAGGTTGCGCTTGAACTCGTTGGCGGCGCGGGTCTGGTAGAAGACGTCGTGCAGCGCGATCTGCGAACGAAGCGACATTCTGCGGCCGATCAGTTGCATGGCCAGCGCACCGAAGGTCATGATGCCCAGCCCGCCGAGCTGGACGAGCACGATGATGACGGTCTGGCCGAAGCGGGTGAACTCGGTAGCTGTGTCGCGCGTGATGAGCCCGGTGATGCAGACAGCCGAGGTGGCGGTGAAAAGGGCGTCGAGCGGGCCGATGCGTTCCTGTGCCTGGGCGGCCGGGAGCATGAGCAGGGCCGTGCCGATCACGATGAGGCATGCGAACGTGAGCGCCAGTACGCCGTGCGGCTGAGTCAGCGCGCGGATGAGCAGGCGATGGGGGCTTCGATCGTTTTTCACGGGGCGGGGCTCCAGGCCAATGCATCACCCTCGCTGTGCGGGTGCCGCCGGCTCGCAATGTCATTCAGGCCATGCCCTCCCAGGTCGACCCGCCGGCGCCGCGCCGCGCAAGTCCGGGACCGACCTAAAGGATCGGCGCTATTACTGTTACCACAGGACGGGCCGTATTGCCAGACGGCGGTTGCGCGTCGCTCGATACGAAAGCCGCCCGACGCGGTTGCGCCGGGCGGCTCGGATCGTTGTCCGAAGGTCTCGGACGTACAGCCTCCAGGCCGGTCAATCAAACACGAGCCCCGGTGAGGTGATGAACGCGCGTTCGATGAGGATGTCCGTTACGGGCACATCATCCATGGGCGCCCCGTCCGGGGTGAGCTGCGTCGTCGTTTCGATGTTTTCCGCGTAATTGTCCATGATCAGCATGGTGCTCGACGTCGCTTGGCCGAAGACCGTAAAGCCTTCATTCTGGTGGTCGAGGTTGGCTGAGTTGTCGGCCAGGTTGATGAAGAACTGCGAAGTCGCCGAATCGGGGTCGCCCCCCAGTTTGGCCATGGCCACGGTGCCGCGCACGTTGCTTCGGGACGGGTCGAACTCGTTGGGGATCGGGTCGCGCAGCGGTTCTTGTCGGATCAGTCCCGGCAGAAAACCGCCGCCCTGTACGACGAAATCAGGGATCAAGCGGTGGAAGATCGTCCCGTCATAAAACTTGTCCGCGACATACTGGAGGAAGTTCAGTGAGGTGATCGGGGCTTCGTCGATGAGAATATTGATCTCGATACGTTGCCCGTCGTTTAAGCGCATCTCGACGATGGGCATATTCGTAATGAGCATATCGACTTCGGTAAGACTCGTGTTCCCTGCCGAGTCGGTCACTTCCAGCCCGATGGCGATGTTTTGCATAAGCTCATCGGGCACGGTGAAGCTGGTGATCGGATCGGTTTCCGAGCTCAGCGTCACGGTCGGTCCGTCGACCTGGGTCCACTCGAATGTCAGCTCGTCGCCGTCCGGGTCCGTCGTTTGCGAGGCATCGAGCGTGACGACCAGCCCGGGCACGACCGCGGGATGATTGTGCCGCAGCACGATGACCGGCGGGAGGTTTTCGCCATTGTCGTCATCGTCCCCGTTGTCGTCATCGTCGTCGGTGGGGCTCCGATAGTTGGTGCCTTGGAAATCGGGGTTATTGACGGTTACGGGCACCACGGGCAGGTCGGGCAGCTCGAGACCTTCGTGACTGGTCCCTTCTCGCGTCTGCACCGCGCCGATCGCATCGGCGACGTCCATGCCCTGCACCACGTGCCCGATGACGAGGTAGCCGAGTTCTTCGTTCGGCATCGGGTCGAGCTGCGGGTTGGCTGACAGGTTGATCAGGAACGAGGGTGAGCCGTGGGTCGCACCCGCCGGCGGCAGGATCAGGGAGACGCGCCCCCGGGTGTTTCTCAGGCCGTTGAATTCGTCCCAGGACATGCGTTGAAGCGGCAACCTCTTCAGGTCGAGGTCGAAGCCGCCTCCCACGATATAGATACCGGGGATGGCGTCGTAGAAGACGGCATTGTCAAACACACCGTCGTTGACTATCCGTCGGAACGTGGCGGTGGCGTCCGGCGACAGTTCCGTGAAAAGCTCGATGACGATGTCGCCGCGGTTGGTTGCCAGCGTGATCCGCTCATTCGCCGTCGGCGGAGGAACCCGGTCACCGACATCCACAGGCGGCAGACACTGCACAGCCATCAGGAAAGGCAGGCTCGCTACGAAGGTCCATCTTGTCCAACTCATGTCATTTCCGTCCAAAAATGTGCGAAGAAACGCGATATGGGACGCGAACAGCCCGATTGCATTATACTTGTAGGCAGATTGCCCCCCAAAAAAA
>PWPN01000121.1 GCA_003557125.1 Phycisphaerae bacterium
CGGTCGAGCTGCTGACGCCCTTTGCCGACAAGCGGAAGGAGGATATCGTCCGTCTCGGAGCAGCACTCGGCGCGCCGCTGGCACGGACGTGGTCATGCTACCAGGGCGAGGCGCTCCATTGCGGACGGTGCGGTACGTGCCGCGAGCGGCGCGAGGCCTTCGTGCGTGCGGGCGTGCCGGACCCGACCGTCTACAATGAAGCGTAAGGAGCGATGGGTGAAAGAGTTCAAATACCTTGGCAAGCCGACCAACGAGCCGACGCGGAAGCTCGATCTGATCGAGTGGACGGGGGGGCGCGTCGCGGTACGGCTTGATTGCAACGAGTTCAGCGCGCTGTGCCCCGTGACGGGTCAGCCGGATTATGCCCGGCTCGTCATCGAATACGTGCCGGTCCGTTTCCTGGCCGAGACCAAGTCGGTGAAGCTCTACCTGTGGAGTTACCGTGACGAACGGGCGTTCAACGAGTCGCTCGTCGATCGGATCGCCACGGACCTTTTCGAGCAGATCGAACCGCTCTGGCTGCGGGTCGTCGGCACCTTCCACGCGCGCGGAGGGATCAGCGTGACCGCCTCGGCCGAGCGTGGCAACCGGGAGCATCGCCCGTCATGACGACGATCGTTCGACGATTCCAGTTTTGTGCAGGCCATCGCATTTACCAGCATGAAGGCAAGTGCGCCGGCATCCACGGCCACAACTACGTCGTGCAGTTCTATGCGGCGGCCGACGAGCTCGACGATCTCGGCCGAGTGATCGACTTCGGCGTGCTCAAGGAAAAACTCGGAGGCTGGATCGAGACGCACTGGGACCACGCGTTCCTCTGTTTCGAAAGGGATATCGAGATGCGCCGCCTCCTGGCGGCTGTGCCCGAACAGCGTCTCTTTCTCTGTCCGGTCAACCCGACGGCCGAGAACCTCGCGCGCTACCTGCTGGACGTCGTCGGCCCGAATCAGTTGGCCGACACGGGCGTGGAGCTCACGCGCGTCATCCTTTGGGAGACGGAAAACTGCCGGGCGGAGGCGACGCGGTGAGGACGTACCTGATCAACGAGATTTTCTACTCGTTGCAGGGCGAGGGAGTGCGAACGGGGTCAGCCAACGTATTCGTCCGTTTCGCACGATGCAATCAGCAGTGTACGGTGGCCTCGCACGGCTTCGACTGTGACACGGACTTCCAAGAGGGACAACGGATGACGATCCCGCAGATCGTCGAACGCTGTCGGCAGCTCGCGCCTCAGTGTCACTGGATTGTCCTGACCGGCGGCGAGCCGGCGTTGCAGGTGGATCGGCCTTTTATCGACGGGCTCCACGAGGCGGGTTACAAGTTGGCCATCGAAACCAACGGCACGGTCGCACTGCCGGACGGGCTCGACTGGATCACGGTCAGCCCCAAGACGGAAAATGAAAACATCCGCCAGCGCCGGGCCGACGAGGTCAAGTACGTCCGGGCGCAAGGCCAACCGATCCCCGACAACGTCATCGAGGCCGACCATTGGTTGATCTCCCCGGCCTTTGAGGGCGATCGGCTCTGCCCCGAGACGCTCGCCTGGTGCATCGAGCTCGTCAAGCGACAGCCGCGTTGGCGGCTTTCCGTGCAGATGCACAAGCTCTGGCGAATTCCGTAAGTAAACGAGGATGGTGCGAACGAACGCAGTAAAGCACGATGTAGAGGGGAAAGGCGAACGAGTCATGACGCATCCGGACGATCCACGGCCTGAGCACGTCGAAATGCACAGCGCGCATCTGCCGCCGCCGCGGCTGGTGTTCTGGGAGACGACGGCCGGCTGCAACCTCGAATGCGCGCATTGCCGCCGACTCGACGTCTCGCACGAGCTCATGGAGACGGATCTCACCACGGCTGAAGGGTTACGGCTCATCGATCAGATCGCGGCTGTGGGTCGGCCGGTGCTCGTCCTGTCGGGCGGCGAACCGCTCATGCGGCCCGACATCTTCGAGCTGGCGGACCGCGCGAAAACACGGGGGCTGCCGGTCGCCCTGGCCAGCAACGGTGCATTGATCGATCGTACACTGGCAGCCCGTATCGGCCAGGCAGGCTTCGATCGCGTGAGCATTTCGCTGGACGGGGCGGATGCGTCTACGCACGACGGGCTGCGCGGACAGGCGGGCTCGTTCGAACGTGCAATAGCGGCCCTCGAACATCTCAAGGAAGCCGGCGTGCCGACGCAGCTTAACTGCACGATCGCACGGCACAACCAGGGCCAGCTCGCGGACGTCCTCGCGCTCGGCGAACGGACGGGCGTGGTGGCTGTCCACTATTTCCTGCTGGTTCCGGTCGGTTGCGGCCAACAGATCGCGGACGACCAGATGCTCGATGCCGACGAGGTCGAAACACGCCTGCGCGAACTTTATGCGATCGAACAGCGGACGTCTTTGCAGATCAAGGCGACCTGCGCGCCGCACTATTACCGTGTCGTCCGCCAGGAGGCCAAGGCGCACGGCAGGCCGCAGCCTCGCCGCCACGACTCAGGACGTGCGCATCCCGGTGCGCATCCCGGCGGTCATCCCAGTGGTCATCCCGGTGGCCATCCCGGGGGTCATCCCGGCGGCAACCCGGCAAGCGGTGCGGGCGGTCCCGCGTTGCACACGATTACGAAAGGATGCCTGGCCGGCACGGGCGTCTGCTTCGTGTCGCATGAGGGCAAGGTTTTTCCGTGCGGGTCCCTGCCAGCCGAGGCGGGCGACGTCCGTACACAGGATTTCGGCGCGATCTGGCGGACGAGCGTGGTCTTTGCCGAGTTGCGCGACCCGGATCAGTTGACGGGCCGATGCGGTGCGTGCGAGTTTCGCCAGGTTTGCGGTGGTTGCCGTGCCCGGGCATTCTATGAGACCGGCTCCTATCTCGACGAAGAACCCTACTGCGCCTACGAGCCGATCAGACGAAGGCAGAGTACAAACGATTGAATTCTCGCGTGACAGCCGTTTTCGCGCGGCACTGCTCACAAGCCGTGGCACAACACTGCGGCTATCATGATCAGCCGGCGCGGACCGGCTGCATCTGCTGGGCCACCAGGACCACGCCCGCAAGGATCATGGCGATGCCCACCCATTGGCCCCAGGTCAAGGCCTCGTCGAGGGCGAACCAGGCAACCACGGCGATGATCGCGAACCCGCCGCTGACCATGATCGGGTAGGCGACGCTGATCTTGATGCCGGAAAGCGCGTACGTGTAGAAAAGAACATTCAAGGCGAAACAGGCAAGACCCGCCAGAAGAACCCAATTGCTCAGAAGCATGCGGACAAGGCCTGCCGTCCCGCCATCGACGGCCGCCGCCGTCTCCGCGAAGCGTCGCACGCCGAATTTCATCATCAGATTGGCTGTCGCGTTCAGCACCAGAGCCGTCGCCAATGCCACCACGTATTTCATGGATGCACCCTTAGCCTGTGTAATCGGCGGTCTTCTTGAGATGCCGACCGCGCCGTCGGCCGATCAC
>PWPN01000105.1 GCA_003557125.1 Phycisphaerae bacterium
AAGTGAGGATTACGAATTCAGTGCGAAGATCGATCGATCTTCCATGTGCCTCATCGAGATTACATAACCGGAATGCTTCGAAAGGATGTGCACGATGATCCGACTTGCAGTGTCCGGCGCCGCCGGCCGAATGGGGCTTCGCATCGTCGCGCTGGCTTCGGCAGACGAGCGGTTTACTCTGGCCGCGGCGTTTGAAGCACCAGGGCATGCCACGATCGGCACGGACGCCGGTGCGCTTGCGGGCGTCGGCACATTGGGTGTTCCGATTGCGGACAATTTGGCGGACTCTCCGGGCAAAGTGGACGTTCTGATCGACTTCAGCACGGCGGCCGGCTCGATGCGGTGGCTCGATCTCTGCATTCAGGCAGGGTGTCCGCTCGTCATGGGGACCACGGGCCATACGAATGACCACCTCGCTGCGATCCACGATGCAGCCAAGCGCATCCCCCTGCTCAAAGCCTCCAACATGAGTGTCGGCATGAACCTCATGTTCCAGCTCGTCGGGCGCATGGCCGCAGCGCTTGGGGACGCGTACGACGTTGAGATCGTCGAATCGCACCACCGTTTCAAAGCGGACGCACCGAGCGGCACCGCGCTGACGCTGAGGGACCGCGTCCTCGAAGCGACGGGCCGTCAGCTCGAAACGGATGTGATCTATGGCCGCCAGGGCGACACCGGCGCGCGCCCGCCCCGGCAGATCGGGATGCATGCCCTGCGCATCGGTGACACCGTCGGCGAGCACGCGGTCCATTTCGGCACGCTCGGCGAAACGGTCACGCTCGCGCATTCGGCCCATACGCGCGACACCTTCGTGCAGGGCGCTCTGCGGGCCGCGGCCTGGATCGTCCAGCAGCCGGCCGGCCTCTATGACATGCAGGACGTACTCGGACTCAGGTAGCTCCCGCCCATGGCCGCTCGATTCTCCCCATTGACGACCGAGGATCTGCCGGAGCTGCTGCGCCTCTGCTCAGCCGCCCTGCCGCTCGATCCCTTCTCGGTCGAGGTGCTCGCCCGTCGTATCTATGACGATGCGCGGTACGATCCGCAGCTCGTGTTCGGTTTGCGTCATCAGGGCCGACTCATCGGCGCCGTCGCAGGCGTCATCCGACAGGATCAGGACGATCGACGTTGCGGGTGGATGAAACTGCTGGCTGTGGATCCGGCGCACCGGCTTCGGGGGGTCGGCCGACAGCTCGTGATGAGCCTCGAAACGCTCTTTCAAAGGCGTCGCGCAACCCGCATGGACACCGTCGGCCATCCGGGATACTTCTGGCCGGGCGTCGACGTCCGCTATACGCCCGCATGCTGTCTGCTTGAAAAACTCGGCTTCCGGGAACACCGCTACCTGGTCAACATGGCTGTGGACCTGACTCGCTTCACGTCCGATGCGTCCGAGTGGGAAAAGCGGTTGACGGCCGGTGGATATACCCTTGCACGGGCCGACGGGGCATCGATGCCGGACGTCGCCGAGTTGATCGCGGACCATTGGCCTTTGTGGAGCCACGAACCGCTCGCCGCAATGAACAACGACCCCGTTTCGATGTTCTACGTACGGCAGGCGGACCGCGCAGTGGCTTACGCAGCGTACGACATCGAGATGTTCCCCGGCACGTTCGGTTCGATCGGCACGGATCCGGACCACCGCGGGCAAGGTCTTGGGGCCGCCCTGCTGCATGCCTGCCTGAACGCTATGAAAGACAAAGGGTACCCGCGTGCAGAGATCCAATGGGCCGGGCCGATCGCTTTCTATGCCAGGAACTGCGGGGCGATCATCCATCGCGTTTTTCGCGACTATCGGAAAGAACTCGACCCCGACGCGTGAACCCGCTGCCGGAGTCAAGCCACGCTATCGGCCTTGTCACCTACCTTCCATCATCCGTCGCGGACGCGTCTGGCGAATCGGGCTGCGAAAAGAAAATGAGGCCCGTGGGGCGCCAACGCGCGCGGGTCGATGATCGGTACGTTCGGGCTTTGGGCGGAGGTGCGGTTTCTACGGAGTCGTAGCGCGGAGGAGTTTCCTGCCTGCGAAAATCGTCGGCAAGCCACGGAGCCGGGTCCGCCCTGCGTTCGAGGCCGGTCTTCAGGCGAAGTCGCACCGGCACGCCGACCCCGATCTGCAATCCGTGGCTGTCGACCGTGCCCGTCAGCGTTTCCATGACCTGCATGGCCTTCTCTTCGCTCAGGCAAGGCCCTACATAGTGGACCGAATCCCACTTGTGCGGCGCGACGACAGGAATGAACCAGGTGTACCCCTCCACCTGCAATGGTTCGGGCGTGCCTTCAGCACGGGGCACCGATTCGAGAGCGTCCAGGAGCGTCGCGTAAGGCCCGCACAAGATCGGTAACGGATTCGTCTCGGTATCCCGCACGAACCAGAGTATCCGCTCATCGGGTGTGTGCGGATCCATGGGCGAGCGGAACTCAGCGTCATCGGTCACCGGCAACAGTGCACGGGCACGAGCAAGCTCCTGCCTGGGGACGGATGAAACCGTAAACAAGGCTGTGACCGGCAGATGCTCCGGGCGGATCGAGAGTTGCTCGGCCGGGATGGTGACGGTAACGCCTTCGAAACGTTGCAGCGCACTTTGCTTCAAAAGGGTGCGACTTGCGGCCACGGTTCCGTCGGCCATCTGGTAACGCCCGTCGAGCGAACGGATGGGACGCTGATCCTGGTCCAGCAGGCGGACCTCGTAGAGCAGTTGGTCGATGCCCGCACCTTGCGCCTCGAAATCGGCGCTGAAGGTGACGGCTTTGAGCTGCCCTGTCTCTTCGATGCGAACGGCCTCGACCCGTGTGAACTCGACGCGCGGGTTGGCGGAACAGCCTATCGAAACCCAAAGAAGGATGACTGTCGATGCAATCGCATATCGCACGGGAAACCTCGCCTTGAGAACCCCATTCTCTCCCAATCCTCTCGCCGCCGGGAGACCGTCAGGCCCCCCGGCGGCTAAGAGCGTATCCACTCGCGCGGAACTGAGAAGCGATCTGGGCTCAATACACGTGTGTACTCTCGGTAGCCATCACTGGTGGTGCGGTCAGCTGATCGCTCGTCAATTCGACCCGGAATCGGGTATCTCCTTCCGCGATGCCTCTCGTGGTCACGCGGTAGATAGCTCTGGCCTTGGGATCGAGGGACGGGAGCGGCGCAAAGGTGACGCGCCTCGCATCGATTGAGACCTCCGTCGGGCCTTCCGCAGAAACATATTCCTGCTCGTTGGGAACGGTGCAGTTGATCACAATGTTCGTGCCGACGGTCGAGCCCTGGTTGGTCACGACGATCTCGTAAGTCGTCGTTTGGCCGACCTCGATGGGATCGGGATCATCACGCATTTCCAGAAGGATCGCGTGGATGCCGCGGAATTCCACCCGGGCCGTGGCCTGCCCATCCGCACAGATGGCCGATGCGCTGGCCGTGTTTTCCATGTAGCCGATGCGGTCTGATGTCA
>PWPN01000029.1 GCA_003557125.1 Phycisphaerae bacterium
CAACTCTTCCTCATTTTCAATACCAGCCGCCTGGACCTCTCCGCCAACATCCCCTGCCGGCGCCACAATATGTGTCTCACTGGCACCGTCCTTAGAGCGGTTCCAGAATGGCTGATGCATGAGATCACCATCGACGCCACCGACCGTAATCAACCCGTCCAGATTCTCCCCAACGTCGTCACAGATCTGATCATCGATGTCCGCGCCCCAAAGGCAACCCAGCAGAGAATCACCGTCAGATGCAAACTCACCAGGCGTATCGTTGCCTGAGTTCCCAGCCGCCCACGCAATGAATACATCGTTGTCGAGTGCGTGACCAACCGCCGAAGGCACAGGATGGCTATCCGAATTACTAATGTCTGATGACATGCTCATGTTGATTACTTCAGCACCTTGTTCGACCGCACGGTCCAAGGCTGCCGCCACAGCATCCAACTCGAAACCGCCCGTACCCTCCATCGGACTAATGACCTCTCCAACCGAGTACGCCAGGAGATAGGCCCCGGGCGCCACCCCTTGATTGTTGCCGACCGCAACGCTGGCAACCGAGGTACCATGCCCCGTGTTATCATTCGCAATGTCATCGGACTGCCCTTCCCCCGGCTCGAAGTCGTACTGGTCTACCACGCGGCCCTCCTCAAACTCGTTGTGCTCGATCCATACACCGGAGTCGATAACGGCCACGCGAGCGCCTTCTCCCGTCACCGCCTTGCCCTCAGACGAGCTAGCGATAACGATCTCTCCCGCGTGGAGGCGATCCGCGCCCACAGCTTCGAGGTGCCAAGTCTGACTTAGAGTGTCCCCATCATTTGCGTCTTCATCAGGATCACTTCCACCACTATTTCCACCACCACCGCTCGACGCGCAGGCACTCAGCATCAGCGACCCTGCAAGAGCCAGAATGCTCAGTACAACTGGGCGGTGATCCACGTCATTCGGCATGTCTTTCTCCCTTTTCCCCTCGTTCGGGCGCCTCTGATTGAACCGACTTGGCTCCACGCGCCATTTGTTGCATGCGCGCCCGCTTTCTATCCGATCATGATCCGTTCATTCGGGCACTCGTTTCCCGCGCCGTACAAGCAGGGTGCCGTTATCCTCGAAGAGCACAAGCGTTGCGTTCCACAACCTGGCGCCGTCAAATGACTTCGATTGTAGCGACGGGGCCACAGTCCTGAATTCCGCAGTGGCTTGCGCAGATATATAACAGCTCAAAGGGGTGCAAACTAAAACGCCCACCCACTCGACGGTGCTAAGTACGCACTCTGCACTCACCCTTTGGCCCCAAGGCTTTTCAGCGAAACATCATGCGTGCCAGAAGGCCGATGACCTCCTGGTCACGATTGCGGAGTGCACACTCTCATCGACGCGAGCCCTGTCCGCCTGGCGGTAACGGACAGGAGTCGAACTGAATCCGCACCAGTTCTGGCCATGGTTGCGCATGCATCTGCTCGATGAACCCCTGATCCGGCTCGGAGATACGCACACTCTGCTTGAACAGCCACGCACTGCGCCGGACCACTCGAGGGGCGTCGAGGAAGGGGTCCTCAGCCGGCAGGGAGAACTCACCCTTCTCCTTGCGATGGTTCCGCGCACCAGTAGTCTCGAGGCCGCGCCCACGCGCGAACTTGATGAGGCGCTCCATCGTCGCGCGCACGAGCTCACGATCCGGTGATGTCATAAAGACCTCAATCGAGGATTTAGGATTCCGCATGGGCGACCTCTGCCTCGGCTTCACCAGTAGTACCCGCGCGGCCTACTGCAAGCAGCAGCGCCATCACCATGATCCCGGCGACCACGACGAGTGTCCCATCGAGCCCGAACACCCCGGGGAACACCAAATAGGAGACGATCAGGCCACCACCCGAACCCAAGCCGGACCAGAAGAGAATCTCACCCGATCGACTCAGACCCTCTTGACCCATCTCATCAACCAGCAGCGGCTCGACACCACCGAACATGATCGTCGCGGGTAGAAACAGCAGGCTCAACACCCCGAGGGCCGAGACCCATGCATGAGGCGAGGACCATGTTCTGTAGATCCAGGGCGTCAGTAGATTCCATCCATCCACGAATACGCCAAGCAGCCCGGCAGTGAATGCGAGCACACCCGCCGTGCACAGTACCCAGCCGGCAATCGACAAGCGCAATTTCGCGACGCACCAAGTACCCAGCGGCATGCCGAGAAGCGAGGCAGCGATCACAATCGCCATGACCTCCGTCGTGCCGTCGTACAGGACGAGTCCGATAGTGAGCGCCCAACCCATGAAGACCCCCTCTGCCACACCCACGGTGAGCATCACCCGACTGGCCCGATCCCACACGGGCCACTGCATGCCGCGCGTAGTCGGCGTGGACTGCCGCGCGACGGCGAAATACAGCGCACTCGCTACAGCGAGATTCAATGCACCCGCGATCAGCATCACGCGTGCCGCGCCGATCTCCGGGGCCACCCACAACTCCACGATAATGAGGCACACGGCAGCCCCGAGGTTGTACATCGCGAACGCCCACGCGAAGGATGACCGCTCGCGCTCGGGCGCGAAGTGTTCAATCCAGAACGCGAACAGGGGCAGACTCGCTCCAATCAGGAACGCCGGCACGGCCACCAAGACCATCGCCAAGGGAATCGACAGCCAGGCGGGCATCCCACCGGCCCACTGGGCCAAGACCTCGATGGTCGGAAGGCTCGCGCCAGAGAGCACGAACACGGCAGCACCGATCGCATAGCAACCCACGATCGCCTCGAACAATGGCAGCTTGCGCACCAGGCGCGGCGCCATGAGACTGCCGAGTGCTACGCCAAGCAGGAACGCGCCCAGCACGGCCATCACGACATGCATTACCGCTCCGAAGTGTCCGACGACCAGGCGTGCGTAGAGCACCTCATAGGACAAGCCGCAGACGCCGCTGATGCCTGCGAGGCCCCGAAGCATCCACACCCTGTTCATTCCAGTCGCCCGCTACGCACGTCGGTATAATCGAGCCCGACGCGGTCAAGTACAGCCTTAGTGGCAATACCATCGGCTTCCGGACAAATGGAACGGGGCAGCTGCCGCTTTTGCCAGAGGATGGCAAAATCGGTGCCCCGGGAATGGAGCGCGGCAAACTCTTCGCAGTACGCTTCGCGTCCGCCAGCGATCTGACCCATGTGGTCGACCCAGACATCCTCGAAGGCGACCCACATGGCCGCCGACTGCAGCTCGATCTGCGCCTGCGTAGATATCTGCGAGGACCATCGAGCCGTAAACGGTCGATCCATGCGGTTGGACGACAAGCCATCGACGTCAACACCCCGATAGGCCGCCGCCCGTCGAAAGAGAACAGGCTCTTCCGAGACCATGCTGACCTCGTGCACGCTCACGCTCGTGGGCACCGGGTCGACATGCCAGCGGGGGTTGGCTTCAGCCACGGCCTCTAATGGACGCGGATCATGGTCGACCAGATCC
>PWPN01000179.1 GCA_003557125.1 Phycisphaerae bacterium
AACGCCGACTGCTTTGGATCCAATAGTGCGGATTCGCACCCGCGAAAGGCCTATCGTCGGAGGTCGTACCGACGCTTGCACCGCCGAGGTGCGTGACCTCAGCCGACGGGACGTACCAACCCTGCCATTTGTGTTTGGCCAAGGTGCGGCACCAGTCGGTCTCCTCGAAGTACATGAAAAAGCCTTCGTCGAGCGGGCCGACGTGTCGGAGGGCGGCACGGCGGGCCATCAGGCACGCGCCCGAGAGCCAGTCCGCACGGAAGGGACGGCGTTGGCCGTACATGACGTGCAGGTCGATGGTATGCGGGCTGTGCGGGAAGCGGTGTCCGAGGCTCAGCAGCGTAAACGCGGTGCTGAGCAGGGTCGGAAAACGCCGGGCGGAGGGCTGGTGGCTCGCGTCGGCGTTGAGCAGCCGGGGCCCGCAGTACCCTGCTTTCCGGTGGGCATCCATGAAGTGAACCATCGTCTCGATCGCACCGGGATGGACGCGCGTATCCGAATTGAGCAGCAGCACGTATCGCCCGTTAGCCGAACGCAGCGCCTGGTTATTAGCCGCCGCAAAGCCGACATTGCGCGCGTTGCGAATGAGCCTGACATCGGGAAAGTCGGCGCGGACCATCTGGGGCGAGCCGTCCTGGCTGCCGTTGTCGACGACGAATGTTTCGCTGGCCAGACCACCGACGCCGGCCGGCAGCGAAGCGAGGCAATCCGCCAGTAGTTTGCGCGTGTTATAGCTGACGATGATGATCGAAACGGTTACCATCGAATCATTCTCGTGGTTGGGACCGGCACAGCCTGAATGGCGCGGCTACGTACGACCGGTCTTCGATATCCGGTAGAGTATCGTGCCGCATGGGAACGTCGGGCACTTTCCAGCAAGGTCAAAGCGCTTCCGTGCATGAGGCTCAGGGGCGGGCAGAGAAAACCGTTGAACAAAAAATTCACCGCCTGCAGTGCGACCCCGACCAGCAGCGCCGCCAGGACGAGGTCCACTGCGCGCTCGGCACGGGGGTTCATGCACACAACCAAAGGCCAACACCAATAGACGTAGAATGCGATCAGCCCGAACAGGCCGTAGGTGCCCAGGAAGATGATCCAGAGGCCATCCGTAATGACAGCATCCCGGCCGCGGTCATCGATGATGCGATTGCGTCCCCATCCCCCCCAGCCGAAGATGGGCCTTTCCTTGGCCCTTTCGATGAGGAGGGTTTCGGCATCGATCCGGTACTGGAGTGAGGCTGCCCGGTCTTCGGCGATGTATGTGAAGGGCGATGCGAGCCATTCTCCGTCTGTGTAATCGGTGTATCGGCCGCCCATCCAGATCGCGGCGAAAAGCATCGGGCCGATCAGCACCACCTGCCAGCGCCGACGTTGCCAGAGCCACATCATCCCCAGCCCGCCCAGCAGCAGTCCGTAAGGCCCCAGCGACATCGAGGTTGCGACACCGAGAATGGGCAGGAAAGCATAAAAAGTCGGTGACATGCCCAGGATGGGGCGGAGTCGACCCGTTTTCCAGAGCGCCACAGCCAACAGCGACGTCCATACGAAAAAGGTGGCCAGACTCAACGCGTGCGGGAAGCAGACGATCGGACGATGGAATCCCCATCGCAGGTGCTGACCGAAGGACGCCTGAAAATAGGTGTAAAGATGACGGTGAATGTTGGGGCTCATCCGCCATTCCCAGACGGCCAGCAGGGCGTACGCAGCCGATCCGAGAACGATGATCCGGGCAGCGTCATAGAAATCCTCACGCGTCCTGAGAAACGCGCGGCCGAGAAAGTACGGCACGCCGTAACGGATAAACAACCGGGCAAAGGAAGAGATCCCGTCGTAAAGGCCGAGCCCGTTGACGATGGAGGTGACGAAGGTTCCACCGCAAAAGGCAACCAAGGCCAGATCGGCGATTGAGAACTTATAGCCGATGAATTTATGCGGCGCGAAAATCAGCGCCCCCACGAGCATGCCGAAGTTGGCGGCCAGCACCTTGTCGATGTTCCAGTATGCACGAGGCAGAAGGAGCCAGCCGACCACGCATGCGATGACCAAGGCGCGATTCGGCCGCATGACCGCAAACAGCCCAATGGACACGAAGATCCAGATTATCAGGGTCGCGTTGGCCGTATACGTATCGGTCACGAAACCGCACTCCCTCTGTCAGGTCGCCGCGTCTTTCACCGAAGCGGTGGAGTCACTTCCGATCCAGAGCCGCCGGACCGCATTCATCGCCGACCGGGCCTTGCGGCGGATCCGTTTTTTCGCCTGTGCCGTTCGCCACCTGCGGATCTGCCGTTCCGTCGGCTCACGGAGCATCCGATCGCAATCGCTGCGGATCCAGTCGAGGTACTCGGATGCGGTGCCGTGCCCGAGGCGACGGGCGGTCAGTGCGTAGGTCGCGGTCACCGTATCGGCGGAATTCAGCATGCATCGCGTGGAACGCGGATCGTCCATGTGCTCGGCCCAGAGGAGCGGATAGTACCAGCCGTTGACCAGCCCGGCCGCCGCCATGTGCGACTGATCGATCGGGATGGCGAATGTCGTGGGCAGCAGGAACGTGCGGCACAGCTCACGGCGAAGCAGGATCCCCGTGCCCCCGATCGAGATATTCGTCAGGATGCGATGCTGCCCGAACGTGCGGATTTTGTGACCGCCGACCTTTTCGTCGAAATCCTCAGGCCAGAACGTCCAGCAGCCCACGGCCCCGAGATCGGGGTGCGTGGTGATCGCCTCGCCGATCGGATCGATCCAGCGTCGCGGCATGAGGCAATCGTCATCGACCTTGCCGACGATCGGGCTCCGCGATTCGGAGACCATCCACTGAAAGGGGATGTTCTGTCCGACGTTTTCAGGTTCAAGCCGTATCCGCTCGACGCGAGGATGGGCTTCGTAGGACACGACGAGATCGGCCGTGCCGTCCGTCGAACCGTTGTCCCAGAGCCACAGACTGAAATCGCCCTCGCTTTCGAGAAGTCGCCTCAACGACTTTTGCGTGTAAGCGAGCCGGTCGTGCGTAATCATCAGGAGAGTGCACATCGCCATAATCGTCGGGCTCTGCTGTCAGAAGGGTTGGACGATAGCCGAACGTTCCTGGTCGAGTTGCGACAGCTCGGAAGCATCCTGCTGGTGATAGCCGTTGTGAGACCACTGGCAAGGCAAATACATCAGCCCGAAGGCCTTGCTCATGGCCCGGCCCGATTTGTGGACGTCGGCCTGTTCCACCGTGATCGTCGTGCAGAAGTCGAGGTGGTCATAGTAGCGGGGGCCGACGCTCGCCAGCCAGATCGACAGGTAATAGCGATCCGGGTTGAGGTTGAGCGCCCCGACGTTCACGTCGATGTAGCCCTTGCCGGGCCTCAGCTCCTCGGTGTTGAATCCGCTCGTCCAGGTGTTGACCGAGGTGATCATCGTTCCGAGATTCGAGTAGATCTCGATGCCGAAATGCGGTTCCCGGACGAGCTGGAACACCTCGTAATGGAGACGGAACGTCAATTCCATCCCGCTCCGTACGACCGGGGTCGGATGGCCGTTGCTGTCGAGCAGCTCGATCGCGGTGCAGCGCATGTGGCCGGAGCCCTTGCGAGGTTCCACCTGCGTGAGATCCGCGCCGCCCTGGGTCGCGTCGGAGAAAGTGGCCAGGTAGGCCTGGATCACCTCGTTCGACGGGCCGTCCATCCGGACGCATCCGCGATCGATCCAGATGGCACGGGGACAGAGATTCTCGACCGCCGACAGGTTGTGCGAGACGAACATGACCGTTCGGCCGCCCGTGTGGAGATTGTCCATGGCCCCAAGGCATTTTTTCTGAAACCCCGCATCGCCCACAGCCAGCACCTCGTCGACGAGCAGGACGTCGGGTTCGAGGTGAGCCGCCACCGCAAAGCCGAGCCGCAGCCGCATCCCCGACGAGTAGCGCTTTACGGGCGTGTCGAGAAACTGCGCCACGTCCGCGAATGCGACGATCGAGTCGAGCTTTTTCCGGATCTCGCGGCGCTTCATTCCCAGGATCGAGCCGTTCAGGTAGATATTCTCGCGCCCTGTCAGCTCATCGTGGAAGCCGGTTCCAACCTCCAGCAGCGACGCGACGCGACCGCGTACCGCCATCGAGCCCGAGGTCGGAAAGGTGATCCGGGAGAGCACTTTAAGAAGCGTGCTTTTACCGGCCCCGTTGCGCCCGATGATGCCGAGCACGTGGCCTTGCTCGAGCTCGAGATCGACGTTTTTCAGCGCCCAGATACGTTCGTAGTTCGAACGATCCTTGCCTAGAAGGCGCTTGAAGGCACTGGCCACCACTTCACCGACGAGCGCATTGCGGTTCAGCTCGCCGAGCCGGTATTCCTTCGATAATTTGCGTGCGACGACTGCCGAAGGCATCATATTCCCTTCATATTAAACAATATCCGCGAAGCTTCGCGCGGTGCGGTTGAAATACCAGAGACCGCCGACAAAGATGAAGGCCGTCATCGCCATGGAGACGATGAACTGCCTTGGATCGACCGTGTTTTCAGGAAGGGCCGTGGCCCGAAACGCTTCAATGATTCCCGTCAGCGGATTCATCGCCAGGACGATCCGCCATTTGGCCGGGATCATCGTCGTGGGATAGATGACGGGCGTCACGAACAGCCACAACTGGACGACGAAGGGCAGCACGTGCTGGATGTCCCGAAAGCGGACGTTCAGGGCCGCGAAGATCATTCCGACACCCAGGGACAGTGCCAGAACCGGAATCGTCAGCAAAGGCCATAACAGCAGGTTCCAGCTCGGCGTGAAACGATACCACGCCATGAGGCCGATGAGCAGAAGGGCCGCAATCGAAAAATCGAGCAGGCCTCGGATGGCATGGGCGGCCGGAATCGTGATGCGCGGGAAATAAACCTTCGTGATGAGGTTTTTGTTAGTCACCATGCTGTTGCCGATCTGGGTGATCGTGCTCGAAAAATAGGTCCATGGTAAAAGCGCGGTGTAGGAGAAGATCGGATAGGGCACGCCGTCGCTCGGGATATTGGCGAGTCTGTGGAAAAAGATCGTGAAAACGACCATCGTTCCGAAAGGCTGGATGATCGCCCAGAGCGCGCCGAGGATCGATTGCTTATAACGCACCTTGACATCGCGCCAGACCATGAAATAGAAAAGCTCGCGGTACAGCCAGAGTTCGCGCGTTGTTGCCATGACAGCCATGTCAAGTAACCCCAATAGATAAGGTGAATCTACGATCGCATTCAGGTCGCCGATCGCATCGGATCGGTCTCGGTCGCTCGTCGGATGCGAGGCAGACAGCCGGTGACGATGCGTCGAATGCGACGCCAGCCGGTGGTGTAACCGACGACGTGACGGTAATAACGGCTTCGGATCGTCTGAGGATGGGTCATCACGAAACGGCCCAGGCAGGCGAGCTCCCGTGCTTTGCGCGCCAGGTAGGGCCGATCCCGATCGATGGCCTCGATCTTGAATCGGAGCAGGAGGTCTTCAAGCAGCCGTATCCTGCGCGCGGGCAGATAAGCATCACGCCCCCATGCCAGAAGGGCATCGGCCATGGCCACGCGTTCGTTTCGATAGCGATCGGCCCAGCGGCGCATCGTGTTCTCCCCGTGAACGCGTCGCATGCTGACCGGCTCGGTAAGCGAACCGCTCACGAGCCTCCCGACCGCAGCCATCTTGAGCCACATGGCCGTATCTTCGCCCAGTGCCAGTGACGTATCGAACAGCCCCGTGCGATTGACCAGATTCCGACGTACCGTGATGCCGCTCGTGTGAAAGAATCCCTTGTCGCCGGCCAGGATCGCCTCGAAGAGCTCTTCCGGCCGGACCCTTTCCGTGATCGTCGTCAGGTCGGGCCGTTCGAGCGTGCGATACCACTTTTCGGCGACGGGGTTCGCGTAATCCGTTCCGACCGCATCGTATACGCCGTCGGCGAGCGGATCGTTTTCGAATACCGTGCGCGCCGCGCGAAAGCGATTGGCGAGGTAGTAATCGTCCGCGTCCAGAAAAGCGATGAACGGACACCGCGCGGCGCGCAGGCCGAGGTTGCGACTCGCGGAGATGCCGCGATTGGCCCTGCCCGAGTGGTGCAGCAGACTCACGCGGCTCGATCGTTCAGCCCACTGGCGGGCGACCCTCGGCGAATCATCCGTCGAGCCGTCCTCGACGAGAATGACCTGGCCCGTTTCCGGCTGCGCGAGCGCGGATCGGACCGCACAGCTCACATAACCCCCGGCGTTATAGACAGGAATGATGACGGAAACGTCCATCTGCATGTCCATGTCCATGTCCATGTGCATGTTCCGCAGGCTGTCACGCGGGATAATCAGTCCCGGAAACCACCGTCTTCATCGCGGACGATGCCTTCGCATTGCGTCGCTTATGCAAGGCCGTGACGCGAACGGGCTGTGGGGGAAGCCCCAGGGCGCGGGCGGCGGCCTCACGATGCGGAGGCGAAGCGCAGGTCAGCCATGCATGAAGAATCTGTTGGGCGCGTGGTTCCGGTCGGCCTTTTAAACTCTCAGCTGCCAGGTCGAGCAGAAGTTGACTGTTCTTCTGATCGGTGCACAGACCCATCCAGGATGCCCGAATCCGTTGCATGTCGCGCCGTCGCATACCGGACAGCAACGCCCAGAGACGATAAAACAAAAGCTGGCCGTTGTGGTGGGCAGCCGTCTCGACCGTGTACCGGTCCCAGGTGTTTTTCTTGAAAGCGCGAAGGATCTCCCGCCCCAGCACCGACAGCGTCCACTGTCGAATGCGCGCCACGCGGGCCAGCACCGCATAGCATCGGAGCTTCTCGACAGGCGGGAGATCGGCACGGCCAATCGCCTGGATCTTGTGCCGGAGACGCGTGAGACGATGCGTGACCGCTCGCGATTCGTTGCGCGGGTCGAACCAGGTAGCCAGTTGTTCCGGCGTGGGGTTGGCGTGCAGCGAGGAATGGCGATGCACGCGCCGCTGAAAGAGCTTCTCCGGAACCTCACTGAACTTGCCCTGAAGCGCCAATTCGACCAGAAGCACGTTATCCGAGCCGGCGAACGGTCCGATGAGGTTCGTCTTGCGGAGAACGTCTCTCCGGATAACTCCCATGACGGCATGGCACCAGCAGCCCGGTATGCTGAGCAGATGCAGCAGCCGCTGGGACGGGCTTTCTTCTCTCAGATCCGTAAGGTCATCGTAAGGGCCCAATGGCTGATCGTCTTCATCGATGAGCAGGGTCCGCGGGTAACATAGCACCACATCGGGAGGTGACGCCTCGAGCGTTTCCATGCATCGCTCGAAACATGTCGGTTCGTAAAGATCGTCGTGCGGTGTCCACTTGAAATAGGGAGCCTTTGCGCGTTGAAAAACGAGGTTGAAGTTCGCGGCTGCCCCGATGTTGCGGGTGAGCCGGATGTAGCGAATGCGCCGATCGCGCGATGCCATTCGCCGACAGATCGCCTCCGTCCCATCGTTCGAATTGTTGTCCGAGATGATCAGTTCGAAGTCACCGAAGCTTTGACTCAGAAGCGATTCCAGAGTCTTTGCGAGATGATTCTGGCCGTTGTAAACCGGAAGTCCGATACTGAGTCGCGGTTGGATTCGTGCCATGGTTGATGGTCTCGCAAAAATGGGCATCAATAGAAACGATGCTTCTACGAATCGAGGCATCCTTTTCCTGGTGCATCCCGGGAAACGGAAGACAAGAAGCGTCAGAGGTTCAGTTTCAGGAGCTCAATTCATGCAGTCCGGATCGACCGGCTCGCCTTCGCTGCTGAAGCAGCGCATCAGCAGACCGAAGTCCGTCATGTCCACGGCGCCATCGCCGTCCAGGTCGGCGACCGGGTAGGGCGGCAGGCAATGGGGGTCCGTTTGCGGGATCGATGGGCCCGTAAAGCATCCGATCAGATAATCCCGGTCCTGTTCGTCGACGATGCCGTTGCCGGTAAAGTCGGCGCGCGAAGGAGGCAGAGGCGGCGGTGGCGTGCCGCCGGGGACGTAGGCACCCAGGTCACTCCAGTGCTTTTGCCCCGGCCCCGAAGACCACAGACCGACCGTGCCGTTCGTCCGTCGGGTCGGGCTCGTATCATGCGCATGAATCTGCCAGAACGAAGGTTCGGGGATGCCCTCAGGCCAGATGCGCGCCTTGATCGTCGTACGGCTTCCATCGTCCGCGAGCTGTATTCGGAACCGATACCAGGTGTTGGGAACGGGATGGACCGGCGTTTCGAGGGAGTTGCCCGCAAAGACGCTTCCGACGGAAGGCCGTGCGGTGAGTCGAAACTTCTGGCCGAAGTGCGAGCCGATCCGGTAGTAGGCATCGGAGTTCGGGTAATCCGACAGGAACGTCACTCCGAAACTCGACCCCGCATCCGTGGCCATCATGCGACCCATGTACGTATACGTCGCCCACCCGTCACTTGCCGAAGAAACGAAGTGCGAGTGGATGTTGGAGGCCGTCGAGGTTGTGCTCAAGGCTCCTTTACCGTTGGATACGTAGGCATCGAACAGGGTATCGTTCTCGTACAGGCTGTAATTCGCTTCGGTGTCGAACCAATGATCCGGGTGGAGACCGGCGATCGTTTGAAAGGACTTGTCTGCCGACGCTGTGCCGATGCCGCTTTCCGTGACGGAAATCGCCTGAAAGTGGTAGCTCGTATTCATCGACAGGCCTTGCAGTGCGATGCTGTGGCTGGTTACCAGGGCCGTGCTCTCGATGTCGCCCAGTTCATAGGCCATGGTCTTTCCGTAGCGGACTCGGCTCGTAGCGGGCAGGTTCGTCTCCCAGGTGATCAACGCGCTGTCCAACGACGGGGTCGCCTGGAGATTGCTGATGACCGGTTCGGGCTCCACATCGAAGGGTGCGGGTCGGACGTGGACGGTGCCGAAACTGGCGTCCACGTGATGGGCCAGCAGCAGGGCCGAACCGGAACCCGGATCGTTCGTCACAGCCTGTGCACCGATGAGCTTCCAGTCATGAGGTTCGAACTGGTTCGAGGGCCATGCCTTGAAATGGTAATAAAAATACGAGCCCAATTTTTCGACGCGCATCTTGAAAATGTATTCCTGGCCGATCTGCATCACGTCCGAAGTCGGCGCATTCGCCAGGATCGTGCCGTAATTGCCGAAGATCTGATACCGGTTGCCGCTCGTCTGCCATCGGTACATGCCGATCGCACCCAGCGGATAAAACCCCTGCTTGGGTTGGCTTCCGTCGGCCGAATTGCCGACCCAGTGCAGCAGCACACCGACGGCCGGCCCGTAGCTCGGGGCCGCATAACCATCCGGGTCCAGTGCATGCACCGTGATGGGAACGGTGACTTCGTACTCCTGCCACTGCATGTCGCCGAAGGCGATCAGCCGATCGTAATCGAACTGAAGCGTGCGGACCTTATTTCCTTCGATCGCCCAGAGACCGTCGGTAACCTGTCCGACCTCCTCGATGCTGTTGGCTGTGCTCCAATCGATCGTGTAAGGAAGCGGCCAGGTCGATCCGCCCGCCTTGATGACCTCGACCGAGGCTTGGGTAAGGTTGTTCTGGGTATCCTGTGCATAAATGACCAACTGGTTGGAGCCGGGTAAAAGTTCGCTGTAGGCCAGGTCGACGTTGAAATCACCGGGGTCGGCCAGTCGGCGGCTGTTGGGGCCTACATTGAGCGGCCGTTGAGGGCCGTTATTCAGCCTGTAATAAAACGATTGAAGCCCGTATGTACTGGATACGTTACCCAGGATATTGACGTCAGGTTGCGGTATGCCGAGATGACCGAACGTCTGCACGGCTCCGTACCAGACGTTAATCATCGGCGGTGAATTCGAGTTACTCGTCATAAATGCTTTATCCGCGGATTGAGCGGTCAGCCAGGCCGCGTCCGTCGAGGAGACTCGATAATGATAAAGAGTGCCCGGCGTCAGCGGCTCGATCGTGACCGCATGGTGGAGCACGAGCTCGGGCTGAAAAACGGAGCCGAGTTCGTAGTCGGCCGTCAGGCCGAAGTCGACGCGCGAATCCGCCGGCTCATCCGTACTCCACAGGATCGTCGCACGATTCGACTCGACCTGGTGGCGTATGGAAAACAGGTTTGGAGGAAACGTGTCGATGACTTGTGCTCCATCCTCCGGGTCGATCGGCGATTCGAGGTTGAAGAAGTAGTCGATCTGGGTCGTGTATGCAGGCGGCGAGCTGCCATCGTTGGCGACGAAAGGCCCGACCTTTGCGACGGTCATGGCATATTCGAATGCAACGGCCGTCGTCCAGCTCGAACCGTTGTGCGAATACTGGATTGTCCAGTGATGGTCGTTGCGGCTCACCCGCATGTACATCGGGGCGATCGCCGAGATGGTCTTACCGACGATCGGTGTCAGTACGCCGTTGTCGATGGTCGCCACATAGATGAAGTTGGAGACGCCATCACTGTAGAAATCGCACCGCAGATAGCGGGTGTCGCTTTCCTGGATGAGGACGCCTTGCTGCTGAAAGCGTTTCGTAAGTGGCGAGGTATACTTGACTTCGATCGCGAAGTCCGTGTTCTCCACCGCCTGCATGATGCGCGGCGCGGTGAGGTTCGTCGCGTCAACGACGTGGCGAATTCCCCCGGGTACATGAATGTTGAGTACGGATTCGCCCGTATTCGTACCGGTTACGTAGAACGACGCGTCGGCCAGGGGGTCGACGATCGTCCAGACGGACGGATCGAGATTGAACGTGTTGAAATCATCGGACACGATGCCGGAAGAACTCGCACGCACGGTTGACGACAGGGCCGTTAGTGCAAAAACAATACGGAACAAATAATTCATATGCGATTGAGTCGACATGTCGTGATTCCTTTACAAACGGGCCTTGACATCACTGCTCAAGGCACTAGCCAGGAAAACACGAACACGTTCGATTGTGCCGAACCAGCGTCGGGACCTGCGGACACTAGACGCAGAATGTCCGTGCAGGGATGCCCATCTCGGTGAGCTGTTCGTTGATTTCGTCGTGATAGATCCGGTTCATGACGATCACGACGTCCGGTTTTTGCCGAACCAGTGAGGCCGGGCTTGCGATGCGGTGCCCGATGCCGGGGAGAAATCGGCCCTGATGATGCGGATTGATATCGACGACGGACGCGATCGCATCGGCCGATCCGGTTCCAGTCAGAAAAGCAACGCACTTGGAACCGGCTCCCCAGATCGCGATACGCCTGCCCTGTTGTCGCCAGCGTTCGATCCGTTCGCGCCACGACCGTATGGCTTTCTCGACGTCATGCGCGAACGCATTGGCCTGGCGGACCATGCGTGCCCCGTCGGCCTTCTCCATCCGAGAAGGTTCGCGGAGCTCGTGCACGGGCCGGGCCACGAGCAGCAGGTATTGATCGTCGAACGCATGGGATGCGTCCACGACATCGAAACCGCATCCTTCGAAAAGAGTCGCCAGGCTTTCCTGGGTGAAGTACGAACAGTGCTCGTAGTACACGTCCCAGAACGCCCGTTCATGGAGGATACGCGAAGTATCCGGCACCTCGAAAAAAACGAGCGTGTTCATCCGATCCCCGATTACGCGACGGAGCAGACGCACAAAACTGAGCGTCTCGGGGATATGTTCGAGCGTATGACGGCAGCAGACGAAATCCATGGGAAGTTCCGCATGCGTCTCACGCAGGGGCTCTCCGACGAATCGCAGATCCCCTTCGGCATGGGCGGCGCAACGGGGATCGATTCCGATACCCCTGTTGCGGCCTGCATGACAGAGTTCCCTCAGAAAATCGCCCGGTCCGCACCCGATCTCGAGGATATCCCGCCCCCGCAGGTCATAGCGTGCGACGAGATGCTCGACGAGACTGTTCAAATAGGCACGGAACCGCGGCGAATAGCCCTGCCGATCCTCGTAATGCCGATCGTAATGCATTACCTCCGGATCGAAGAGGACATTCGAGATGAAGCCGCATACTTGGCAGAGCCCCAACGCCAGCGGGCGGCAGGGGTAGGCGACGGCTTCCTGCTGCGTGTCGACCATGCGGCAACTGTGGATCGGCACACGGTGCCGCTCATGGAAGACGCGCAGGCCCCGATGATCGCAACCCGGGCACGGGTATGTGCCGGGCGCGCTCTCGATAGCCTCGGGTCGTGTATGTGTCTTCGAAAGTGGGGTCACGACGAACATGTCCTCGTTTCGTTCGAATTCATTCGATACCTCACTCTTCCGAAAAGGGCGAAGCCTCAGGCGCTCATCGCGGTTTCGAGTTGACCGTCGGTCAAACGCAACGAGGCGTCGAGCAGGCCGCGATCCATCAGCGCACGCAGATGCTTGATGCGCACGAACCGGTCGCCCTCGAAATCCGACATGGTCAGGCCGTGCCGACGATAGGCCTCGTACAGCTCGGTGATCCCTTGTCGCGCATCCCACTGGGGCGCGTACGACGGGAGGACCCGCTGGATCCTGCTGCAGTCGACCCGGTAGCAGCGGACATCGGTGCTGCCGCCGGGCGCATATTCGATTCGACTTTTGGGTACGATCGACGCGGCGAGTTCCGCCAGTTCGCCGATGCGATAATTTTCATCGTTTCGGCCGACATTGAAGACGGCGTTTCGGACCTGATCGATCGGCGCTTCGAGCACGGCCAGGAACGCTTGCGCGATGTCCTGGATATGGACGATCGGCCGCCAGGCGCGTCCGTCACTCTTGAGCAGGACACGACCGCTCAAGAATGCGTGACCGGTCAGATTGTTGACGACCAGGTCGGATCGCAAGCGCGGTGACAGGCCATATGCGGTCGCGTTACGCAGAAATGTCGGTGCGAAGTCCGCCTCCGCAAGCTCGGCCAACTCGTCTTCCGCTTTGGCCTTGGTAACGCCGTAGGCGGTGACGGGCTTGCGGGGTGCGTTCTCATCGAGCAGCGACTCGCCCTCCGAGGCGCCGTAGACGCTGCACGACGATGAAAACACGAACCGCCGTACACCCGCCTCCTTGGCCAGTCGACCGAGCCGTACCGTCGCCTCGTAGTTGATCGCGTACGTACAGGCCGGGTCGAGATCGCCGACAGGATCGTTGGAAAGGGCAGCCAGGTGCGCGATCGCGTCGACGCCCTCCAAGTCTTCAACTTGGATATCCCGGATATCGCGACGAATCGACCGCACCTCCGTGGGACCGCCGCCGAAATCGCAGCCTCGATACAGATCGCTGTCGATCCCGATCACCTCATGGTCGGCCTCGATAAACTTTCGCGTCATGATCGGCCCGATGAATCCCAAATGTCCCGTCACCAGGATACGCATGGAAGTCCTTTCAGGAGAAATGGTAG
>PWPN01000052.1 GCA_003557125.1 Phycisphaerae bacterium
GCCGCTTGGCTTGTCTGTGCAGAGTATGTTGTATAGATGTCGACAACCTGATTGAGAAGCGCATTCGCTTCCTGGTATGCATTTGCGACCGGGCCGAGAATCTGCTGCTCTGCTTGGCTAAGGACTTCAATAGCCTCATCCGTCAGCTCCTGTACACCGGCTATGGCTGCATAGCCGTTTGTCGCAGCAGGTACAAAATCCCGCACGTACACTTCGCGGGCTTCTTCGGTTCTGTTCTCGCGCATCAGTTGCTTGGCTTGAGCTACCGCCTGGTGGACCTGCCGGTGGTATTCATGCATATTCCCAAGGATTCTACTCAGGGCGGTGTTATCCGTTTGATAATTTTCTACCCATCGCGCGTGAGTGCACGATTCGAAATTCTCTCCTCCCTCGAAAATATCTCCCGTCTCAAGCATCTCAAGAAAGCGAAGCTGAAGCGCGTAATGATCCGCACGAAATGCCTCAATCGATCCCTGGAGCGCGCCAGGATCCCAGATTCCGATCTGATCGAAGCTCCGATAGAGCTCAACGGCCCGGTTGTTCTCCGCTCGCCATGCATTCCAAGCCGGCTGGAATTCCCTCCAGGCGCGTGCCTCAGCCTCCTGCTGAGGTAGCGCCTCGTACGTCTCCCACGACGCCTCGTATCTTTCACGTGAAGCGGCAAGCGCATCAAACTGGCGATTGCGCGCTTCCCGGGAGAGTCCCGCGATCGCCAGTGTGTTCATGATACCGCCGATTCGCTCAGCCTCACGGCTTATTTCCAGGAGGCTTTGCACGCTCGGAAGGTTCACGATTCCCAGCTCATGGATATTCTCTTCGCTCTCGGAAGCGCCGTAGAATGCAACTGCGCCCAACAGCAGTGTGAGGGTCGCCATCCCCATGAACGATACCATGAGTTTCTTTCCGATGGTCCAGTTATTTCGCATCTTTTGTTCCTTTCAATGGCCCGTTGTTCGTATCTAAGTATGTTTCATTCAGTGATCATTGCTTGATGGGATGCTTCGCTAGGCATTTGCACCGAGAAGGCCAGCCACATCCTCCTGCGTGAGCACCTTGCCGATGTCAAGCAGGATCGTCACTCTGCCGTTGGCCTTGCCCATGCCGAGAATGAACTCCGTGTTCACTTCGGTCCCGAAGGAGGGGGCATCCTCGATGTCCGTCGCGTCGATGTCGAGCACCTCGGAGACCTTGTCCACGAGGATGCCCACCTCGACGCTGCCGACGTCCACGACGATGATGCAGGTCTCGTCGGTGTGGTCGGCCTCTACCATGCCGAATTTGAGTCGAAGGTCGATGACGGGAATGACTTTGCCTCGAAGGTTGATCACTCCCTTGACGTGTTCCGGTGTTTGCGGGACAGCCGTGATGTCCATGAGCCCGATGATCTCTCTGACCTTGAGGATCTCCAGGCCGTAGCATTCCTTGGCCAGCACAAACGTCAGATACTTGCCCGCCCGACTGTCGATCGAGGCGGCGCCAGTCACTTCCACTTCTGTCATACTCATTTTTGCATCCCCCTTGACTAGATAAGCTCTGCGCCTTTTAATTGCGGCGCCTGACCTCGATTGTTTCGACGGGAAGGGTATCGCACTTAATTAAACAAGAGGTATCAGGTGGCCCAAATGAGGAATTGATCGGCCAGTGGAATCAGCGTACGTGAAACTTTTAAGCTGGTAATCAGCAGCGATCTAAAGCGGGTAGGCAGTCGCTTACATGGCGCGTATCGGCAAAGCCTTTTTAATCCCGGCCCTGTGCCCATGTAGTGGCATAGGTCGTCCACGTGCTGTTTGCTTGCATGCCTGGTTGCTGTTAAGCTGCCACCCCAAAGCGGGCTTTGTTGGCGTTACAACAGCATGAGCGGGCATTGGCGTGCCTGCCATCGTTCAGCCTTAACGGCATAGCTGCAGCCTGAACGCTCTTCCGCACGGACAAGGCGCAGCCGGCGATTCTAAAATGTACCGGTATTTACTTCGCTGGCAGTGAGAGGGGATCTTCCAACCTCGGCGCGGTCACACGACCCCTTTCTCATAGCTTGAGCCGTAATGATGTCTCGATGTTATTTGGCCAGTATTTAACTGTGCAAGGCCATCGATCCTGCCCGATAAATGGATGACCGCTTCACGAAGTAACGTTCATATGCATCTCGGGTGCATCAAAGGACACGACCCATGCGATTTTTTTACGCCGGGACTACGCTGATCTTAGCTGTCACCTTGGCTGCACTCGCTTCTGCCGCAGAATCGACCGAGCCATCCACGACTACGGAGGTGCTGGTTTCATCGACGGAGGACGCTGCACCCGCTACGGAGGACACCGCTCCTGCGGGTACGACGGATGCTACGGACGAGGCCGATACCGAAACCAACGAACGCCCCCCCTACAGCCTGCTGACCACTCCTGGTCTCACGGGCGATTGGGGCGGGGTGCGGACCGATCTGGAGGAATTGGGCTTTACACTCTCACCCGTTCTCTATACCGGCTACACGCATAACATGCGAGGCGGGCGCAGCACGAGCAACGCGCACGATCTGCCCGGGATGGTCCAGTACAACGTGGAGCTGGACTTCGACAAGATGGGGCTCGTGCCGGGGGGTAGCTTCTTCATACGCGCCACGCAGACGTGGAACGACGGGATTCGCAGAAAAACGGGGAGCATCAGCCGCCCGACCCATGTCTGGGGAGACTCGGGGGACAACGAAATCCTTGTCGACAAGTGGTGGTGGCGGCAGGATTTCTTCGACGGCCGACTCGAGCTTCGACTCGGCAAACTCCTCAACATCGTCGACCTGTTCGACATGAACGAATATGCCGGCAACATGTACACGCGATTCACCAACAGCTTCCTGACCTCGAACCCGGTGTTCCCGGCAGCCAAGTCCATCGGAGCCTTCATCCGGGTTCGACCCACGGATTGGCTTTACTTCCAGGCCGCCGCCATGGATCCGTACCAGATCCAGACGCGCACCGGATTCGACACCGCCTTTCACAGTCCATGTCACTTCTATGGCTTCTGGGAAATGGGCCTGACGCCCACATGGAACACCGCCAAGGGCCCCATGCCCGGCAACTACCGGTTCGGGCTGTGGTACGATCCACGCACCAAAACCGTCTTCCGGGACACCCGAGGCGGTGAGCTTCCCGAGCGCAAAAAAAGCGGCGACGTCGGCTTCTATCTGAATTTCGACCAGCTTGTCTGGAAAGAAAACGATGACCCCGCCGACAGCCAGGGGCTCGGCGTGTTCGGGCGCTACGGGTACGCCCAGGGCGACGTCAACCTGATCGAGCATTTCTGGTCCGTCGGTGCCCAATATCAGGGGCTGATCCCCACGCGCGATCGGGACATCCTCGCGTTTGGGGTGGGACAGGGCATTCTCTCACGGCAATATCGCAGCGAGATCAACCGGCTCGCCGACCGGGAAACCGTCTACGAAACGTACTACCTCATCCAGGTCACACCCTGGATGCAGCTCTCGCCTCACCTTCAGGTAATCACGAATCCCGGAGGCACAAGGGACGCCCAGGATGCCTTAGTCGGCGGTGCACGACTCAGGGTTCTTTTCTAAACCGGTCTGACAGTGGAGACATGACCAATGAGCATGGAACGTATTCTTCGAACCGGCAGGACCTGGTTGATGGGAATCGGCCTGGCAGCGGGCAGCACCGTCTACGGCTGCGGAGCCACCGACATCAAAGACAACCTGGTCGCGGGCGCCATGGTGGGCGTCCAGAATGCAGCGACATCGTGGATCACCGCGTTCCTTCCCGATGTCACGGATTTCTTCCCGAACGGCGTATGAGCCGAAGTGAGATGCTGCGACCCGCGCGAAAGCATCATGGAAGCGTACAAGCAAGCGAACAAGCAAGCGTAGCCCAGCGACCGCCCCATCATCTTCACGGCATTGCCATGAAGGCGTGAGAACGGCCGCCGGGCTACGGAATAGCGCCTGATGCTACTACTTAGAACTTAGCCAGTTCCTGGTCCGAATCCATCGGGATCACGTCTTCGGGATTGGCGTTCCCCGTCGCGCGAAGGCGGGCCGGGCTCGCAATGCCACCGGGCATCCGCTGGTCGGGCGTCGGCTTCTTGACGGCTGTCGTACTCTTGGCGGCGTGGGGTGCCGATGGCCCCGCCGCGCGCTTTTGGGGCGCCTGAGCACTACCGGACGAGGTCGCCTGCGCCCCCGCCCCGCCAACCATGGCCAGCAGTTCGCGCACCATCTTGTTGAGTTCCTCCGCCTGGGCGGACAGCTCTTCGCTCGCGCTGGCCGACTCTTCGGCGTTGCCGGCGTTGGTCTGCGTGACCTGGTCCATCTGCCCGACGGCCGTGTTGATCTGCTCGATACCCTGGGCCTGCTCGTTGCTGGCCGCGGCGATCTCGCCGACGAGGTCGTTGACCTTGCCGGCAGCCTGTCCGATTTCGGACAGCGCTTCGCCGACTTCCTTGCTGATCTCCACGCCGTTGTCCGCATTCTTGACCGAGTCCTCGATCATCGACGCGGTGTTCTTGGCAGCTTCGGCCGACCGCTGCGCGAGATTGCGCACTTCCTCGGCCACGACGGCGAACCCCTTGCCCGCCTCGCCGGCACGGGCAGCCTCGACGGCCGCGTTCAGAGCGAGCAGGTTCGTCTGGAAGGCGATCTCGTCGATGGTCTTGATGATCTTGGCCGTATCGTCGCTGGACTTCTTGATGTCGTCGATCGCGCGGCTCATCTTGGTCATCGCTTCGACGCCCTTGTCGGCGCTGCCCTTGGTGGTCGCGGCCAGGTTCTTGGCCTCGGTCGCATTGCCGGCATTCTGCTTGGTCATCGAGGACATTTCTTCGACGCTCGATGTCGTTTCCTCGATAGCGGCGGCCTGCTCGCTGGCGCCCTGGGCGAGCGACTGGCTGGCCGACGAGACCTGGTTGGCCGCCGAAGCCGTCTGCTCGGCCCCGCCGCCCAGATTGTCGGCGATGCGACGCAGGGCAGTGTTGATCCCACGGCTGATGAGGATACCTAGCGCAAGTGCCGATGCCACCCCCACAATCATGGCTATCAAGCTTATTGTCCTCAGGGACGCAGCTTGAGATATGGATGCTTCAGTCGTTTCCGACGCTACACTATCATTAATATGAATTAATTCATTAAGGAGGCGAGTCGCTTCACGATATGCATTCGTGACCGGCCCAAGAATCTGCTGCTCCGCTTGTCTGAGCGCAGCTTGAGCTTGCTCGGCCTGAGTTCGTATCTCATAAAAGTAAGAAAAGGTCGCTTCTATCGCCGGTAGCATTTCATTTTGGTAAAACGCTCTGGCTTCATCAACTTGGTTCTCGCGAACCATCTCCTTGAGGCGTACAATTGCTTGATGGAATTGTCGATGGGGCTCTTCTGCGCTTCTCAAAATCTGCATCAATGCTGCATTATCGCTTCGGAACGAAGACGCCCATTGGCCGTAGGCACATTCAGTATGGCTCTCTCCTCCTTCAAATATTTCTCGGGTGTTCAGCATGTCGAGAACCTGGACCTGGAGCGCATAATGATCCCCGCGAAACCTTTCGATCGCCTCCATGACCGCGCCAGGATCCTCAATACCAATCTGGTCGAAGTTTTGACACAATTCAAAAACCCGGTTATTCGCCGTTCTCCATGCATCCCATGCAGGCAGGAATTGCTGCCAGACACTTGCCTCTTCTGGAGTTTGAGGCAAAGGCTCATATACCGCCCATGCAGCTTGATATCTCTCACGAGATGCTGTAAGGTTATTATGCTGTTCCTCTCGTACTTCCCGTGGAAGTCCGGGGATAGCAAGCGTGCTGAGCATACCCTTAATTAACTCAGCCTCTCGCCCCAGAGTTAACAGACTCTCTACGCTTGGAAGCCGTACGAGGCCAATCTCTTCCACGCTCTGCTCACTTTGTTGCGCACCGTAATACCCGACAATGCCAAGCGCCAGCGTAATCGCCGCAACTCCCATGAACGACACGATCAACTTCTTCCCGATGGTCCATTTGCTGTTCATTGTTCTCCCTTTCTTGATGGGGATTGTTTGTTTCTCTGAAGAGTCTTCGTCTTTGCGTGCGTATCAGGAGACGATAAGCTCAAGATAGCTATCGCCACGTCTTCGGTATTGATTGTTGCCCGTTACGGCTCGGCAGCGACCAGCTCAGCCACGTCCTCCCGCGTGAGGACCTTGCCGATGTCCAGCAGGATCGTCACGCGCTCGTTGGCTTTGCCCATGCCGAGGATGAACTCCGTGTTCACTTCGGTCCCGAAGGAGGGGGCGTCCTCGATGTCCGCGCCGTCGATGTCGAGCACCTCGGAGACCTTGTCCACGAGGATGCCCACCTCGACGCTGCCGACGTCCACGACGATGATGCAGGTCTCGTCCGTGTGGTCGGCCTCGGCCATGCCGAATTTGAGTCGGAGGTCGATGACGGGAATGACCTTGCCGCGCAGGTTGATCACTCCCTTGACGTGCTCCGGCGTTTGCGGGACGGCCGTGATGTCCATGAGCCCGATGATCTCTCTGACCTTGAGGATCTCCAGGCCGTAACATTCGTTGGCCAGCACAAACGTCAGATACTTGCCCGCCCGGCTGTCAGCCGTGGCGACGCCGATCTCTTCTGTCGTGCCCATGTGTGTCTCCTTGACATGTCTGTGGCCTCGGCCACAGCGGTGGAGTTCGAAACCAAAGAATGTTTCGGTGTCTCCATAGTTGCACTTGAGTACGATCTACATGCCAGTCGCTTCTATCTAATAGAGTATGCATACTATTGCATAGTTCTCAGCGGAGTGCAGTGAAAATGGGACCGCGTGCAGATGAACCCAGTGCGGTCACAAAATGCATCCATGCGTACTATTAAGGGGCTCGCTGTGAAGTATTGCTCACGAACATTCGTTCAAAGCAGAAATGGGGACGGGTTCAAAAGCAATTATGAGATCTCCTGGCTGTTAATCTAAGTAGGTAATTCTCACAATTAAAATGGAAATGAAAATGGCCAGCAAGAGCCATTCCGTGGCACTCGAACGTCCACGGGTTTATTGTACCGGGTACGTTATCAGATAAATCCTGCCTATAATGGAAGTTAGGTGGATATTCTCTCGATAAGGGAGGGAGTTGCATGAAGTGAATGTATGCACGTATCGTTGGAGTAAATGCCGTTCTTTATTGAGTCTATTGTGGTAATCAGGTGCCATGCCGAGAACACAGCGACGTACTCCAGGCGGAATGGTATTTCATGTGCTGAACCGTGGCGTGGGTCGGATGCGTTTATTTGATAAACCCGGCGACTATGCTGCCTTCGAAGAGATTCTTGGCCAAACGCAGAAGGTTCGCCCCATGCGGATCTGCGCCTACTGCATCATGCCCGATCATTGGCACATGGTGCTCTGGCCCAGGCGCGATGATGATCTCGCAGCCTTTATGCAGCGCCTGAGTATCACGCATGTACGTCGTTGGCAGACGCATCGTCAGATGATCGGCGAGGGGCATATCTACCAGGGGCGTTACAAATCGTTCCCCATCCAGGCGGACACGCACTTTCTGACCGTATGTCGCTACGTGGAACGCAATCCCGTCCGGGCAGACCTCGTGGAGCGTGCGGAAGACTGGCGCTGGTCGAGCCTGTGGCATCGAGAAAAGGGAAACGGAGAGCTCTCCGAGCTGCTGGCGGATTGGCCGGTACCGCGCCCAGCTGAATGGCTGGACAGAGTCAGGGAACCCGAGGGACCCAACGAACTGGAAGCTTTACGTTTGAGCGTCGCCCGCGGTCGGCCCTTCGGCGAGCCCGCCTGGGCCGATCGGATCGCCAAGGAGCTCGGGCTGGAAAACACCTTTCGCTCGCCAGGGCGACCTCGCAAAAAAAAGACCTCATGATTTCGGGCCTGTGACGCGGCATATCAGGTGATACCGAGGTCCGGCACAGCATTATCAATCACTTCGTGCCATCTCTTAGAATACCCCCCTTCCGAGTACCGTCTCCGGTACCTGTTGTGCGGACAGGATGCGGCGAAAGTCCGCCAAGAGGCCTTGCGATACGTTGAGACAGAATACAGATCGTGATTATCCGGGGCTGGACGCCGGCAAAAATCACGATAATGTGCCGGATAGGTGCATCGGACAGGCTGGCAGGTTTTCCGCCAGCGAACAGCCATGCGGCACGGGCTATCGGGCATGCTGACGATGTGCTGCCCGATTTGTGCCGCCTGGAAGCTGCAGCCTTGGGGTTCCCTGGCGTTCGCATCATGTACGAAAAAACCGGGCCGGGCCCCCACCGGAGAGCGATATGGACAACGAGACGAGCAAAGGGATCGCCGAACAGGGTGCGGTCGTCATCCTGGCAGCCGGCAAGGGGACGCGGATGGGCCGGGCCGACCAGGCCAAGGTCTGCTTCACGATCGATGGGGAGCCGGCCATCAATCGGCTCATCACCACATTCCGGCAGAACCGCTTCTCGAAATTCCTCGTCGTGGTCGGCGCACAGGCGGGCCAGGTCGTCGAGACGGTCGGAAACGCGCATCCGGGCGTCCTGTTCGTACCCCAAGTCCCCCAGCACGGGACGGGCCATGCCGCCCGGATCGCTGCCGAAGCCCTCCAGAACGTCGGTCACACAGGCCCCGTCCTCGTCTCACTGGGCGACAAATTCATCGAGCCGTCGGCGGTCGAGCTGTTGATCGACGGCTTCCTCCGTCAACAGGCGGACCTCGCGTTGCTGACGGTCCCGCGAACACGCTCGACGGAACTGTCCAGCGGTCGGGTCTTCATCAACGACAAAGGCCAAGCGGTCGACATCATCGAGCGTATCGACATCGGGCGTCAGGCGATCGCTGACGAGCTCCGTCGTCGCCTCGCCTCCGGTTCCCGTCTCACCGGCAAAACCCTGACGAGCCTGGCCGAACGCCATATCGAGAACCCCAAAAAGCTTGCCCGCGCGATTCCCGAACTGCTGTCGCTCGCCCAGCAGGAAGGCCCGCTCGACCGCGATCGACTCGAAGCGATACTCGGGCAGGACCGCTATCGGCTCGTCATCGACGGAAAGGCATGGACGGCCCGTCAGATCGAATCGGCCTGCCGCCAGTTCAACCCGAGCCTCTACCTGTTCACCGCCGAAGCCTTCTACCAGGGCGTGGCGATGATCGACAACGACAACGCACAGGGCGAATATTACCTCACCGACGTCGTGCGTCATCTCAGCGGCATCATGGACGAAAAGGGCCTCAACCGCTATCGGGTCCGCGCGGTCCCCGCGCCGCGGGGCGAGCTGATCCAGGGGTTCAATTCGCCGGAAGAGCTTCTGTCGATCCAGGACTACGTGCGCCGCCAAAAAGCCAAGGGAGGCAAGTCGGTCGGCGCTCCTGCGATCCAACCGCGCCTGTCTGCCCGGGAGTACGCGACCGTCCGTGAATGGCTCGCGCGAATCGAGGACGGATCGCCGCGGCTCAAGAAGTGGCTGCGATCCATCTACGGGCACCACGAGGAGTTGCACGCCGAGAAATGCCGCCAGTTCACGCGCGTTCTGAAATGCTACGGAAAGCGCTTCGGCTACGACGAGAAGGTCGTGATCGTCCGTGCGCCGGGGCGGATCAACCTCATGGGCCGTCACGTGGACCATCGCGGCGGGTTCAACAATTTCCTGGCCCTGGACCGTGAGACGATCGCCGTGGCCGGCCTGCGCGACGACGACCAGGTCATCGCCGTGAACACCGAGCCGAGCCGATTCAAACCGCGTCGCTTCAAGATCGAGGATCTCATCGGGCGGTTCGCGTGGTCGGACTGGCTCAACTTCGTCAACAGTCAGTGGGTACGGAACCTGCTCCGCTCCTCGACGGGCGACTGGAGCAATTACATCAAGGCGGGCATCCTTCGGCTCCAGCACCACTACCATGACCTGAAAATCCAGGGCCTGAACATGGCCGTCACGGGCAATGTGCCCATGGCTGCGGGCCTGAGCAGCAGCTCGACGCTCGTCGTCGCGACGCTTCAGTCGGCCATCGCCCTGAACAACCTCGAGCTGACCGCGCGCCAGTTCATCGACCTGTGCGGAGAGGGCGAGTGGTTCGTCGGTTCGCGGGGCGGCTCGGGCGATCACGCAGCCATCTACCTCGGCCAACGCGGCAAGATCGCCCAGGTGGGCTATCACCCCTTCCGCGTCGAGCGCGTCATCGATGCCCCGGCCGACTACCAGGTCCTGATCGCCAACAGCCATATCCAGGCAGCCAAGAGCAACCAGGCCAAAGACCAGTTCAACTCGAGGGTCGCCTGTTACGAGCTCGGCCTGTCGCTCCTGCTCCAGCGCTGCCCCCAGTTCCGGAGCGTCGTCGAACACGTGCGCGATCTGAACCCGGAACGACTCGGCTGCACGACGAGCGCGCTGTACCGGCTCTTGCTCAACGTTCCCGAAACCATGACGCGCAAACAGCTCAAAGCGAGCCTGTCGGCCGAAAGCCATGAGCTCATGGAGATCACATTCGCCTCGCATCGCGATCCGGGTGCTTACGACATGCGGGGGGTGTTGCTGTTCGGGGCCGCGGAGTGCGAGCGAAGCCGGATCGCACTGAACGAGCTGGAGGCGGGCCATATCGAACGGTTCGGGACGCTGATGAAGATCAGCCACGACGGGGACCGCGTCGCGCGCCTCGGCAACGGGGCCGCATACGAACGCTTCAAAGCCGACTCGTCCGATGCCTACCTCCAGGGGCTTATCGCCGACCTCGGCAGCGAAGACCCGCAGCGCGTCCTGGCGGCCCAGCTCTATATGCAGCCCGGCGCGTACGGGTGCAGCACGCCGGAGATCGATCGGATGGTCGACCTGGCCTGCGGGGTACCCGGTGTCGCCGGCGCACAGATCGCCGGTGCAGGACTCGGGGGCTGCATCATGATTCTGGCCCGCAAGGATGCGGTCGGGAAAGTGCGCAAAACGCTCGTCGAGCAGTACTACAAGCCCGCCGGTCTGGCGCCGGCCCTGCTGGCTTGCAACACTGTCAACGGCACGGGGCTCTGCGGGTTTTAGCCCGGATTCGGAGCATCACCGAAGTCGACAACCCTTCGTCGCCTTACGCGTCGGGCGGCGATCCGGGTTGAGCCTCGGTTTCAGGCAGCGCCTCGGGCTCCTGGGGCCCTCCCTCAGCAGGCGGCGGAGGCAGGGGAATGTCCGTGAGAGGCGGCCCCGTCATGACCGACTCCTGTCCACCGTGAGCGCGTAACAGCTCGTAGAGCGGTATGTCTGCCGCCCTGCGCGCAATATCCGTCGGCGACCATCCCCTGTTGTCGGGAATATTCAGATCGGCATCCCCGATGATCAGCGCTTCGACGATGGCGATGAAACGAGGATGAACACTGGTGCATAGATCCACCGCCCGAAACAGGGCTGTCTGACCGTGCCGATCCTGTTCGTTCACATGGGCCCCCGCCTTGAGGAGTTCCCGGACAGCCTCGATGTGCCCGTGGCTGGTGGCCACGATGAGCGGGGTATCCCCCACGCCATCGACAAGATTGACGTGCGCACCGCGGTCCAGCAACAGTTGGATCACCTCGGCGCTCCCGCCGTGGGCCGCGGCAAACAACGGCGTTCGGCCGTGGTTATCCATAGCCTCGGCATCCGCTCCATGATCCAGCAACAACCGCATCGCCTCCCTTTGGCCACCGAAGGCTGCCCAGTGGATAGGGCGAACGTTTTCACGGTTGGCGGTGTTGGCGTCGAAGCCCACCCCAAGCAGATATTGCAGGACATCGACATGGCCGGTCATCGCGGCGTAATGGATCGGGGTATCCCCCTTGTGATCATTGATAGGCACCGGAACGGGCTGCATCAGAAGTTCCTTGATCTTGTCCAAGTCGCCTTTCGCTGCAGCCGTGTTCAGCTCGATCTGTCCGACAAGCGCGCGTTCGTCCAGACGGGACGCGCTGCGATCGTCCTCGGCGGGTTCATCCGGCCCCAGTTCGGTGATAAGGTCCATCTCCAAGTCGTCTGCCACCTGGTCGGAAGGAACCTCGGCAGGCTGTTGGGTGGCTGGCTGCTCAGTCTCAGGAGGCCCCTCCTGTTCGTTGCAGCCAACGGCAGCAACGAGTCCCAGCATCGCCAAGCCCCCGAAAAATCCGTAATGAAATCGTTTCAGCCTCGTCATACAAGACACTCCTCTACGAATTGAGACGCCCTATTCTCGTATCAGGGCCGGGAAAGACTGCTTTCTTCACACATCGCACGTGATTTGGCATTGCTTCCCGCCACATGTCTATCGGACACCGCTCTGGGATGTCGCTGCTGATTTTACGCACCGTATCCCAGCTAATCTATCCGACCGTATCTTCCTGCACTTTACTGGAATCCTTTCCACATACAACGTCATCGGCAAACTGAAACTGCCTGGTGTGCGGTGCGGCTAACCTCCGTTATAATACCGGACGTAATCCGAGAGCGTATGGTTCGCTGCATTGCAACTGCGTGAGGCCGAAATCCGCCTGCTTGGTCCGATAAGGATATCGCCCCCTTTTCAAGGTGAACCTGATATTTTCGCCGAATCAAGTGAGCCATCCGCTTACCAGTGACGTGAACGCACAGGCAACCCGTCAGTCTGAGACAGGAGATAGCCTTCCCTCAAAGGAAGAGCAACGTCCGCATGGACCTGTTCAGCGAACAACGTCGCGCTGCGTTTGACCGCGTTCAGCCACTCCCCGTCCGCATGCGTCCGGATGCGCTCGAAGATTTCGTCGGCCAGCAGCATTTTGTCGGTGAGGGCAAGCTGCTCCGCCGCCTCTTGCTGGCCGATCGTCTGACGAGCGCCATTTTTTACGGCCCGCCGGGGACCGGCAAGACCACGCTCGCGCACATCATTGCCAACTGCACCCACGCACGGTTCGTGCAGCTCAATGCGGCCGCCGCCTCGGTCAAGGACGTTCGCGACGTGCTCGGCCAGGCCAGGGAACTGCTGACCGCGAAAAATCAGCGCACGGTCCTGTTTCTCGATGAGATCCATCGTTTCAACCGCGCCCAGCAGGACGTCCTTTTGAACGACGTCGAAAACGGTCTGATCATTCTCATCGGGGCTACGACGGAAAACCCTTTTTTCGCCATTAATTCCCCCCTCGTTTCGCGGAGTCAGATTTTTCAGTTCGAGCCGCTCGCCCTGGAGGACATTCGGTCCCTGCTGACCTGCGCAGCAACCGACCCGCAACGGGGTCTGGGCAAATACGCGATCCGTCTGACCGAGGAGGCGCTGCAGCATCTGGCGGTGACGTGCGACGGCGATGCCC
>PWPN01000181.1 GCA_003557125.1 Phycisphaerae bacterium
CGGCATGCTCAACGAAACGCACCACCTCTTCGACCTGCTCGACGCGGACTGTTCGTTCGAGCCGTACGAGCTGCTCGTGCTGCCCGATGCGATCGCGCCGGACCCGAAGCTCGTCAAGAAACTGCGCGATTACCTCCGCCAGGGCGGCCGACTGCTGGTGACGGGCCGTTCGCTGCTGGACGCGAACAAGAACGCATTCGCACTGCCCGCATTGAGGGTGGACCTTCGCGGCACGCTCGACCATCAGCCTTACTACCTGCGTCTCCAGAAGGGGTTCGCCGACGATGTGCCGCCCAACGACTACGTCATGTACGAGCCCGGCCTGCGCGTCCGTGCCCAGAAGGGCGGGACCGCCCAGGCGTGGGTCGTCGAGCCCTATTTCAACCGGACCGTCGAGCATTACTGCTCGCATTTCCAGACGCCGCCCGATCGCCGGACGCGCGACGCGGTCGTCGTACTCACCAACCGCACCGCCTACATCAACGCGCCGATCTTCCGCGCCTATGCCGAGCATGGCAACCTGATCTACCGCCAGATGGTCTCGGCCTGCATCGAGCGCCTCCTGCCCGGCCGACTCCTGCGCACGTCGCTGCCCAGCAGCGCGCGGGTCTCGATGCTCGAACAACGCATCGGACGGCGCCGAAGGTGGACGCTTCACCTGCTGCACTATCCGCCGACGCGACGGCACGGCCCGCTCGAGCTCATCGAAGAGCCCCTGCCGCTGTACGATGTAGCCATCGAAATGCAGTGCCCGCGGTCCGTGTCGTCCGTGCAGACGGTGCCCGACGGCGCAGCCTTGCCCTTCGAGCAGGCTGACGGCCAAGTGCGATTCGTCGTGCCGAACGTCCCCGGCCACCGGGCCATTGAAATCACGCATTGAATCCCTGATCGCACGAGTGCGACACAAAGGCCTCACGCTTAAAGCCCGCGCGGTGATTTCCACGCAGTGTGTGAGGCTGTGTCATCGTAAATGGTTCATTTGAGCCACTGCATGCGGGCGTTGCTTGTATCGTGGCCTTGGACGTTGTTTACGATGGGTTCACGCGGACCACTCGGAAACGCACGGTGGGCAAGGGCCCGGAGATGTGCACGTCCTTGAAAGCCTCGTCGAAGACGAACATGACTTCGCGGGAAATGCGAGCCCGCGCGCCGGCAGGAGCAGTCTCGGCCGTTTCCTCCGCGGGCACAGCAGCTTCGAGGTCGTCCCATTCGATTCGGATGTAGGCGGTCACATCCTGGTTGGTCGGCATCCGCGGCTTGCCGGGCGGGACGAGCACCTCGACATGCAGAAGGGGCGGTTCGCCGTCTTCCCACTCGATGCGATAGGGGCTGTCGGGCCGATAAGCGGGCCACAGCTCATTGAGGGGGATGGCTGTGATCCGATGCCGGGTATAGTCGTGGCGTCGTTCGACGGTCACCGTGATGCGCTCGGGCGTGTAGCTGAGTTCGAGCCCCTGCCAGCGCATGCCCGTCAGCGGGATTTCGAATTCGTCCGACGCGGTCGAGGCCAGCATGTGCTCGATGGAAATGCGCAGCCGCGGGTCGACGGCTGCGAGCTGTTCCCGTTGGCTGGCCAGCACCCGTGCCCGGACGCGCGACGGCTCGACGCGCGGTTCGCTCCGGAGCTCTTCGCGGAATATGCCGGCAGATACCGCGATCTCCAGTTCGATCGTCACGTAGCGATCGACGACATACCGGATCGTGCCGGGGCTCAGCTCATCGACCACGTGGAGGCTGCGAAGCTGGGCCCAGTTGTTGACGTATTCCCGGATGTCGACGGAATGGAGCAGTTGCCCGTCTTCCGCGAGGCCCTCGGCGACGAGGATCTCGACGGGCTCGAGCGGGTCGCCTCGCGTGACGCGGCGCAGTTCGGAGACCGCAGCCTTCGAGCCGCTCAGCGTGACGTTCACGAGGAGCCTGTCGTGCGGCCCGTCGGGTGTGGAAGGCAGGGCGCCAGGTTCCTGGATGCGTACGATCAGGCCGGACCCCGGCGGGGCCGTGAGCTGGACCGGCAGCCGGATTTCGATCCGTTCATGGGTGGACAGGTCGGCGTAGACCCATATCAGAAGGGTGAGTGGAATCGTCGCAGCAATCAGCGGGATCTGTCGTTTCATGGGGTCCCCGCACTCAAGCCGAACCCTCCGTACGGTCGGCTAAGACATCCTCGCTCTCGCCGGCAGCCTTGCCGCTGGCCGTCCGTGCAGGCGAACGGACGGTTACGATCACTTTCTGGGCGGATTCGCCGGCCGTATCGTCGGTTTGCGTCTGGCGGACGACGATCTCCGGCGGTTCGGGCTCGTCGGTCCATCCCTCGCGCGGAACGGGCAGCCGGGTCATGTACTTGCGAAGCATGCCGAACAGCGCGTCGGGCGGGATGTGCGGGTGGAGGCGTCCGTTCTCGGCGATCGAAATGCCCCCCGTCTCCTCGCTGACGACCACGACGACCGCATCGGATTCGAAGCTCATTCCGATGGCGGCCCGGTGTCGGCTGCCGATCGAACGGTCATAGCCATCCGCGTCTCCGAGGGGGAAGGGGCATCCGGCTGCCGAGATCCGATCCCCCTGGATGATGACGCCCAGATCGTGCAGCGTGCTGCCGGGATAGAAGATCGTCTCGAGCAGTTCGGCACTGAGCCGCGCGTCGATCCGCACGCCCTGTTCGAGCAGGCCTCCGAGTCCGACATCCCGTTCGATGGCAATCAGTGCCCCGATTTTATTCTTGGACAGCTTCATGCAGGCACGCGTCACGGGACGGACGACCTGTTCGACCGCGCTGCGTCGCGCCCTTCGCCGCCAGCGCGTCTCACCGAGTCGCATGAGCCCGCGCCGCAGTTCCGGCTGGAATACGACGATCGTCGTCAGGAAAATCGTCCACACGAGCGGCTGATAGAGAACGGCGATGCGGTCGAGCTGGAATTGTTCGGCGATGAAATTGACCAGCAAAAAGCCCACGACCAGCAGCAGGGCGACCCCCTGCAGGAGCCGGGCGCCGCGGGTCCCCTGGAGAAACCGCAGCACGGTGTAGACGACCACCCCGATGAGCAGCATCTCCGGCACGATCGTGCGCAGCCCGTACACCTCCGGGTTCAGCAGGGTTCTTATATAGTCCAGAATATGCTGAAACATGCCTTTGTCACGAAGAGGTGCGAATTCTGCCCACCTGACGGAGTTTCTCCACTTCCACTATAGAGTATACGTTCCAATACCGCTATGGGCTCTTTTTTTAACGAATGTTAGGCCTTGGTCCGGGTTCGCTCGATCGTCCTCCGGAGGCCGTCGTGATCGGCGGCATACCCGCCCGTCAGGCGATTTTTACCGGGTCGAGCGTTGTCCGGCGGCACGATTTTCCAGATCGGCGAGGATCCGCTTGTTGGCGATCCGGTCGGCCCCGTTTATCCGGTCGATGATGAGCC
>PWPN01000111.1 GCA_003557125.1 Phycisphaerae bacterium
CGCCGCCCGACGAGGTGTGTCAGATGCCCGCCGAGGTAACCGCCCACGATGGCGGTCGGGATAAGGAAAGCAGCCAGACGGAACGATTCGATGAATGGAATGTCCGCCTGGAAGTTCGTCGTGTTTTTGTAGATCGCGCCCACGAAGCTCAAAGGCAGGATCGTCACCGCCGAGTTAGCGATGGCCCGGCGGAGCGGGATACGCAAAATGAGCTGCTGAAGCGGGACGGCGATCGCCCCCCCTCCGATCCCCAGCAGGCCCCCGAGCAACCCCGTCGGCAGGCCGACGAACAACGCGATCCGCCAGGGCGACAGTGTGCGGGCAGCCGCTGAATCCATATCCGGAAAAATGCGTGCCCCGAAGAAACGGTAGACGTTGTAGCCCGCGGCGTAGAAAAGGAACAGGCCGAACAGTCGCGACAGCCAGATTTCGTTGGCGCCCTGGAACCACCAGCCGCTGCTGAGCCATACGCCAACCCATACGCCCACGAGGGATAAGGGAATCGTCCAACGCACGATCGGCGCCAGCACCGCCTTGGCTTCGAGGTGGGGATGGATGGCCGGCAGAACGACGAAGAAATTGACGATCATGGCTGCACCCTGGTAGAGGTGCTGGTCCGGCCCGAAAAAGAGTGTCATGCCGGGGATCATGACGACGCTGCCGCCGATCCCGAGCAAACCCCCTGCCAGCCCCCCCACCAGGCCGATGGCCATCAATGTCATGTATTCGGTCGCCATGAACGACACCGTCCCGCAGCATGGCCGATGGGTGCACCCCGAACGGCTCTGCTCGAAGTATACGCCGACGAACCCTGCACGGATGCCAAAACGGGTCATCAGGAACAAAAACGGGCGAGACGCCCGTACCACCCTGGCTCACGCCCGTACCCCCCTGGCTCACGACCCGTACCACCCTGGCTCACTACAACGGGACGCCCGTAGCCACCCTGAATCCCCCGGCCGCCAATCATGCCATGTGATCGATGATGGCCTGTGCGAACTGACTGCACTTGAGCAGCTTCGCGTCGAGACCCTCTGCCTTCATGAGCCGATGGAAGTCGTACGTCACGGTACGGGCGGCGATGGCGCCTTCCATCCCGGTGATAATCCGATCGGCCGCTTCCGTCCAGCCGAGGTGGTTGAGCATCATCTGGCCGGAAAGGATGACCGAACCGGGGTTGACCTTGTCCTGGTCGGCGTACTTGGGGGCTGTGCCGTGGGTCGCTTCGAAGATGGCATGGCCGGTATGGAAGTTGATATTGCCGCCGGGGGCGATCCCGATGCCGCCGACTTGCGCTGCGAGGGCGTCAGAGATGTAATCGCCGTTGAGGTTCAACGTGGCGATCACGTCGTACTCGGACGGCCGAGTGAGAATCTGCTGGAGGAAGGCATCGGCGATGGCATCCTTGACGATGATCCCGCCCTGCGTTTCGGGGAGCTTGCACCAGGGCCCGCCGTCGAGCTCCGTCGCGCCGTAGCGATTTTTGGCTGTCTCGTAGCCCCAGTCACGGAAGCCGCCCTCCGTGAACTTCATGATGTTGCCCTTGTGGACGAGCGTCACGGATTTGCGGCTGTGGGCGATGGCGTAGTCGATGGCTGCCTCGACGAGCCGGCCGGTGCCCTCGCGCGAGACGGGCTTGATGCCGAAGCCGGCCGAGTCGGGGAAGCGGACCTTCTTGTAGCGGTCGGGGAAATTCTCGCGAAAGATTTTCTTGAAGCGCTCAGCCTCATCGGTACCGGCCTCGAACTCGATGCCCGCGTAGATGTCTTCGGTATTCTCGCGGAAAATGACCATGTCGACCTGCTCGGGTCGACGGACGGGCGACGGCACGCCGGTGAAGTAGCGCACGGGCCGCAGGCAGACGTAGAGATCGAGCAGCTGGCGCAACGCGACGTTGAGCGAGCGGATGCCGCCCCCGACGGGCGTCGTGAGCGGACCCTTGATGCCGACAAGGTACGTGCGGAAGGCATCGACCGTCTCGTCCGGCAGCCAGGTATCGAGCGTTTTGAAGGCTTTTTCACCCGCGAGCACTTCGTACCAGGCGATACGGCGTCGGCCTTCATAGGCTTTTTCGACGGCTGCCTCGATCACTGCCTGGGCCGCCCGCCAGATGTCGGGCCCCGTGCCGTCGCCGGCGATGAACGGGATGATCGGGTTGTCGGGAACGCTCAGCGTGTCGGCCGAGCGTGTGATCGGCTCGCCGGCTGGCGGCTGGAATGCTTTTGCGGTCATCCCGCTATCCTCTCGCGTTAAGGGGTCCGGTTGGCTTCAGTCGGCGTTGTCGGTAAGCGGGATGCGGGCGGAAACGCCCAGATGCCGTCCCTGCTGTGTGGACGTATCCTAGAGGCAGGTTGGCCGATGTGTCAACGCAGCCCGCTTGATGAGAAGCTGCGCAAGAAAGTCCGAGAACCCCGAGCCGGACGTCCAAAGACATTTCCCATGCCAATCCGACGTTTCAACCCGGCCGCCCTGATCACCACCTCGGGACGGAGGGTGCTCGGACAGCATCTTCGGGTATCCTCGGCTGTCGTGATCGAGGACGTCGACCTGCGCGCGGAACATCTCCTGGAGCTCGGTGCCGGGCGGTGACGACTGGCGTTCTAGCGGCATGTCAAGCGCGTGCGGCATTCGCGCGAGGTGGCTGGCGAGCAGGTCGATAATCTGCCGGCGACGTTGATCGGCATTCAACGCGGGCGCGGACTTTTTGCGTGGGCGTGAGACCAAGGCAGCCGCTCCTTCGTGGATGATGGTGTGCCCCCTGCCGACGCCTCGGGGGTGGGTTTACCGTCTATCCCCGCAAAGAGAGGTTAACTGCCGCGTGGGTTTCGTCCGGGCATTAACCGTTTCCGCAAAGAGACCCTACCCCCTATCGGGGCATCCAGAAATGTCGGAAATGTGGATGTCCATCGGGGGAAGAATAAATAGCATGCGGACAGCAGACGGACACTCAAATGCTTATCAGTGCCATCATGTTAGCACTACATAGCGTGTCTGTGGTGTAGCTTTCGAAAAAAACAGGATTATTCGATTTTCATACCTCACAGATAACCCCGTGGCATATTTTCACATGATTTCAAATTTAGGGTATCTACCCCTTTTTGCGTCGCAATACGTTGTATTTACGCCACCTCGTAATTGTCTATCTTAAAAGCATTTGCGCTATCATTGCCGTCGAACAGAATGCCTTACGTCCAATTCGTTTTCGACCAGCACATAGCCTTTTTACAAGCAGATGCCGCAAATTTATATAGACATTTGCACGAGCACAGCTTATACACGCTGGCGTCATGTTTAATCTGGATGCCCTCGTTATGCAGGCCAAATAAAAGGATCAACTCTGTTGTCGCAAGCCTCGCGACGTACGGAGCGAGGCCCATGGCAGTTCCCAAACATTAAGGAGGCA
>PWPN01000069.1 GCA_003557125.1 Phycisphaerae bacterium
CCGTCCCCCCGTGGCGGCCGTCTTCGGGACAAGCCCTGGCGGACAAGCCGCCGGTGGCACCCGGCATCCATCCGAGCCTCGACCGTGGGGGTAGCCATCCCCTGCCATGGCGGTACGGACCTGCAAGGGTGGTACGGGCATCTTGCCCGTTGGCGATGTTTCCACAGACGGGCGAGACGCCCGAACCCCCCTTGGCCCAATCTCAAGGCCGTGGTCAGGATCCGACTGTCGGCCACACTCCGCCCGGTCATCTGCAAGTAACCGCCGCCCCCCTTCTATCGCTCGCGGTGGCAGGATAGCGTACACTATGCGGCTTGTGTACCCCGAGACCGTTTGACGGGCGGGGGATGACGACGGCAATGGACGGATGGATGACGGGAGGAGATCAGTTCGGTGGCCATTCCTTACAACAAGCGGACGTGTGACTGCGGAGCCCTGCGACCCTCGGACGTCGGTAAGCCGGTGACGTTGGCCGGCTGGGTGAACAATTACCGGGACCACGGCGACAATCTCGTCTTCATCGATCTGCGCGACCGCGGCGGAATTACGCAGTGCCGGTTCAACGTGGACACCGATCCGCAGGCGACCCGCGTCGCCCGGACGCTGCGCAAAGAGGATTGCATCGTCGTTCGCGGCGAAGTGATCAGCCGCGGCGAAAACATCAACCCCAAGCTGCCGACGGGCCACATCGAGGTCAGCGTCCATGAGGTCGAACTGCTCAACAAATCGCTGACGCCCCCCTTCGAGGTGGCCGACCACGTCGAAGCCGGCGAGGACCACCGCCTCAAGTACCGTTTCCTCGACCTGCGCCGGCCCACGATGCAGCGGACCATGATCGTCCGCCATCGCGTACTCCAGTGCTTTCGCAACTTTTTCTACAACGAAGGCTTCCTGGAGATCGAGACGCCGATCCTGACGAAATCGACGCCGGAGGGCGCGCGGGACTACCTGATCCCTTCGCGCGTCTTTCCCGGTGAGTTCTATGCGCTGCCGCAGTCGCCCCAGCTGTTCAAACAGCTGCTCATGATGAGCGGCTTCGACCGCTACATGCAGATCGCACGATGCTTCCGTGACGAGGACCTCCGTGCCGACCGTCAGCCGGAATTCACCCAGGTCGATCTCGAGATGGCCTTCGTCGACCTCGAGGACGTGCTCGACGTGACGGAGCGGTCGTTGGCTGTCGTCTGGAAGGAGACCCTCGGCGTCGAGGTGCCGGTCCCCTTCCGCCGGATGAGCTACGATGAGGCCATGCGGGACTACGGCATCGATCGGCCGGATCTGCGGTTCGACCTCAAGCTCCTCGATGTCAGCGACGTCGTCCGAGCCAGTACGTTCAACATCTTCCAGCAGGCCCTGGCCGCCGGCGGGATCGTTAAAGCCATCCGCCTGCCCGGCGGCGCCGAGATGACGCGCAAGGAAACCGACGGGCTGACCGTCGAGATCCAGGGGATCGGCGCGGGCGGCCTGCCAATGACCAAGGTCGTCGCAGGCCAGGGCGGCGCGCCCGAACTGCAGACCGGCATCGGCAAGTTCCTGGCACCGGTCGCCGACGAGCTCATCCGCGCGACGGGCGCCGAAATCGGCGACGCCCTGTTTTTCGCGTGCGGCAAGTTCGAGAACGTCAGCAAGCATTTGGCCTGGCTCCGTTCGACGCTCGCCCAGCGACGCGGGCTGATCCCCAAGGACCGCTGGGAGTTCCTGTGGGTCATCGATGTCCCCATGTTCGAGTACAGCGAAGAGGACGGTCGCTGGGTGAGCATGCACCATCCGTTCACGATGCCGCGCGAAGAGGATCTCGACCGACTCGAATCCGACCCGGGCAGCGTGCGGGCCAAGTCCTACGACCCGGTCGTCAACGGCGTCGAGTTGGCCAGCGGATCGATCCGTATCCACGACCAGGCCATCCAGAACCGCGTGTTCCGGGCGCTGGGCATCAGCGAGGCCGAGGCGCACGCCAAATTCGAGCATTTGCTGACAGCCCTGCAGTACGGCGCGCCGCCGCACGGCGGGCTCGCGCTCGGGCTCGACCGGATCATCATGCTGCTGACGGGGACCGACAACATCCGCGACGTGATCGCATTCCCCAAGACGCAGCGCGCGTACTGCCCCTTGACCGAATGCCCCAGCCCCGTGGACGACAAACAGTTGGCCGAGCTGGGTATCGACCTGGCCGCCTCGGTCAAGGCCAAGCTCGCGGCCGCACAGACCATGTGAGGTCGTTTCGCGCGCATCATCCGATCGTGACGGGTTCGTACGCGAAAAATGAGCACGACACGAAAACGGGCGGGAGACGAACAGGCCGAGAGTTCGGCCGGCACGAGTCCCCGCGCGCCTCGATCGCACTCAGCTGAGCGCAAAGGCTTGCGCTGGTCGGCCCGGGCACTCGTCGAGCTCGGCAACCTCCATCGCAGATTCTGGGCGGTTGCCTGCGCGATCGCGGGGCCGCGTGCGACATACGCAGTGATGGGTACGCTCGGACGATTGCTCTATCGGCTGCTCGAACCGCTGCGTTCACAAAGCGAGCATTCCCTGCGGGCTGCTTTTGGGGGACATGCGGACGCCCGCGACGTCGCGCATCTCGCGGAACGCGCCTACATGCACCGCGCCTGGTCGCTGGCCGACCTCTACCTGGCCGAGCGACTGCTTCACCCCGGCACGTACCACCGTCACGGCGGGCAGATTTCAGAGCATGGAATGCAACTCATGCAACGCGCGCGGCAGGCGGGATGTCCGGTGATTTTCGTGACAGGCTACTATGGCCCTTATGACCTGCTGCCGGTTTTCCTGGGTTACAACGGGATTCGCCCTGCCGTCGTCTATCAGCCGCACCCGAACGCAGCCTTCGATGCGTTCCGTCAGCGCGTCCGTGCCCGGAGCGGGTGCGAGATGGTACCGGTCGCCCAGGCGGCCGTCCGATTCGCGAGTCTTCTGGCCAAAGGCGGCAGCGTGGCGATCGTGGCCGACCACCAGGCCGAGGCCGTCGGCCTGGACGCGACCTTCCTCGGAATGCCGACGCGCGCGTACCGTTCGGTCGCCCTGCTCGCATGGCGATACGAAGCAGCCGTTGTCGTGGCGGGGATCCGGCGAACGGGTGAGCCGTTCCGGTTCGAGCTGGTGATGGCAGACCTCATTCTGCCGGACGACTGGAAGGACCGCGACGACCCGATCGCATACATCACGCAACGATACCTGCTCGGCCTGGAACACATCGTCAAGGCCGACCCGTCGCAATACCTCTGGGCGCACCCGCGCGCCGACGAACCGTCGAGCCCGCGACAGGCGGACCGCTCTCCATCACCCGTACAATCCGAGCCGCGACCGTGAGGGAGCGGGCTTCCTTAGTGTGCCGAGCATGTTTGGCAACTCGGGGGTGTAAGTCCCCCGCCCAACCTGATGGAGG
>PWPN01000293.1 GCA_003557125.1 Phycisphaerae bacterium
GAGCGGCTTGCCCCCGCTGACCTCCTCGATGTGCGCCAGCGTGTTGACCACGCCGGCATGCGCGCAGCCCAGGAGGGCCACAAGGCCACCCGGCGTTTCGATGAACATGGCCTGATCGTCGACGATCGGGTCGGGTGTCGTGCAGGCGCTGTCCAGGAAAAACGCACCGCCCGTATCCTCGTAGGCATGAACTCGTGGGATTTCGCCGGTGATCCAGAGGCCGTCGCCCAGCGCTCTCGGTCGGCGGCGGGTCTGGATGAGTTGAGCCACGTGCGGGCGCAGCGCGTCGGCTGACGCGATCGGTGCGCCGACACCGTCGGCCGACCCGTCGTCCCGCTGCACGAACCGATCCCGAAAGGCCGTCAGGTGCGCATAGACCGCAGCGTCACGAAAACTCGGCAGCTCCTTGTCCAGCCCGCCCGTGTGATCGTAATGCCCGTGACTGAGCACGACCGCTTCGGCCGAAGACAGGTCGATGTTGAGCCGCGCCGCGTTGTGGCGCAGCACCAGGCCCTGCCCCGTATCGAACAGGATCCGCCGTCGTCCCACCTCGACCCAGAAGCTCAACCCGTGCTCGGCCAGCAGGCCGCGTTCGCGCACCGTGTTGTCTACGAGCACCGTGATGCATGTGCGTAGTTGCGTCAATTCATCAATCCTGGAAGAATCAACATCAAGCGATTCCAAAAGAGCTCAAACCGACCGCCCACAAAGGCCGGCTCATGGCCCGATACGTTCCTTGACGGCCGACCAGAGTTGCCCGATGTCCTCCGCGCAACCGTTCGCCTCGTACTCGACGATGGTCTTTTGGGCAACCTGGGCCCGTGTGACGGCCGGTTCGTAGCGCACCCGGCCTGCGACGGCCACCCCCCACGTGGCCGCCCGTGCTTCGATCTCGGCCGCCAGGTGCGGATGCAGATCCCATTTATTAACGCACAAAAGCGCCGCTATCCCGAAGTGTTGCGCTAACCGGACGACGCGCTGAAGGTCGTGCAGGCCGCTGAGCGTCGGCTCCGTCACGATCAACGCCGCGTCCGCGCCCGTCATCGAGGCGATCACCGGACAGCCGATGCCCGGCGACCCGTCGATCAGCACCCAGTCATGATGCTGTTCGCTCGCTACCTGCCGTGCGTGCGTACGCACCGTACTGACGAGCTTGCCGGAGCTTTCCTCAGCGACCCCCAGTTTTGCGTGGACCATCGGGCCGACCCGCGTTTTCGAGACGAACCATTGACCGTTGATAGTCGGCGCGAATTCGATGGCTCCTTCCGCACAGAACCACGCGCAGACGCCGCACCCCTCGCACGCGATGGGATCGATGCGGAACGTCTTGTCCACCTTGCCGTTACCCGGGCCGTCGAAATAGACCGCATCGAAGCGGCACAGCTCTTCGCACTTGCCGCAGGCTGTGCAATGCCCTGAACGGATGCGCGCGCGCTTGCCGCCGCTGAACGGTTCGCGCCGCAGAATCTCAGGAGCCAGCAGCAGGTGCAGGTCAGCCGCATCCACGTCGCAGTCAGCCACGACGACGGGCTGAGCCAACACCGCCAGTGATGCCACCAGCGAGGTCTTGCCCGTGCCTCCCTTGCCGCTGATGACGACGAGTTCCTTCATCGCTACTTCCTCGTGGTCAGAGGCCGCCGGCCGGCGTCGCGTACCGTGCTCCGCTCAATACACGAGAGCAATTCCGTAAAAAATGCGCGATGCGTCTCGGAACGTCGGCTCGCCACGATCCCCTGGGCATACGCCTCGGCCAATCGGCGGTCGTCGGGGATCTCGGCCAGAATCGCGATCCCGTCGGCCTGGCAGTAATCGCGCACCTGCTCGTCACCGATGTCGGAACGGTTGATGACGACTCCGAACGGCAAACGCAGCACGCGTACCATCTCGACGGCCAGCTTCAGGTCGTTGAGGCCAAATGGTGTCGGCTCCGTGACCAGAAGAACATAATCCGTGCCTTTGATGCTCTCGATCACAGGGCACGACGTGCCCGGCGGTGCATCGATGATCAGCAGGTCAGCCGGCGGCGCGGACTTTTTCACTTCGCGGATGAGCGGCGGGCTCATAGCCACCCCCACGTCCAGCAGGCCATGCACGAACTGTATCGCCTCGGTTCGACCCGTTTCGATACGCCCGATTTCGTGGGAAATCTCCTTAATCGCGTCGGCCTTGCAGACCAGAGCGCACCCTCCGCAACTGTGGCAGAGGTCCGGGTAGACGAGGACGCGAGATCCCACGCAGACGACCGCGCTGTATTGGCAGATTCGGCCGCATTGCCCGCAGAGCATGCAGAGCCGCGCGTCGACTTTCGGAACGCTTCGCCCGACGGACCTGCTTTCAGTGATCCGCGGTTTCAGGAAAATGTGGCCGTTGGGCTCCTCGACGTCGCAATCAAGGTACGCCACGCTGCCAGTGCGCTGCGAAGCAACGTAAGCCAGGTTCGTGGCCACCGTCGTCTTGCCGGTCCCGCCTTTGCCACTTGCGATCGCGATTTTCATCCCATTAATAACCCCGTCGAACAGGCGCTTGAAGGCAGGTCCAGCCTCAGTTCACCCGATGATAATGACTACACCGAAATCGCCTCGACGGGGCATTCCGGGACACAGGCGCCACATTCCGAACATGTGTCTTCATCCACGACGGCCAAACCGTTTTGTAGCGTGATAGCCTCAAGCGGACACACGTCCACGCACGCGCCGCAACCCGTACATTTCTTTTGATCGACTTTGGCTGCCACCGTCCAAGCTCCTTTGTTAAAGTATCTGGCAAAGACAAATTTCGAATCTCATATTCTCGTATCTCATATTCTCGAATCTCGAATTTTAAATCTCTGATCCTGGACTTCGGTTCCACCCGCTCACAAATGCCAATGGCAGTCACCGCGAGTATCTTGTCTGCTTCACGCAGGCTCCGTGCCTTCTCGCCGTTCCGAAGCGGCATGGTCTTATCACCCACCGCGCCCCATCCCCCGACCGATACCGCCACCGCCACCTTTGCCCTGGCCGCCACCGCGTCCACCGCCTCGGCCCATACCACCTTGGCCGCGCCCGCCGCCACCTCCTCCACGACCGCGCCCCATGCCGCCCTGACCGCAACCGCCGCCGCGACCGCGTCCCATGCCCTGTCCGCGGCCCGGACCTCCAGGAAGCGCGCCCGGTGGAGGGGAATAGGGCGAAGGTTCGTCGGCCGACGGCCCCGCAACGTCCGCCGGTGGAGTTGCCGGCGATGACCCGCGCTTGAACGCCTCGACCGCGTCCCGAACCGTCCCCGTGCATCCCGTCATTACATTGATGTTGACGGTCGCAAGAGTTTGCTCAGCCTGCGGGCCGACTTGGCCGGGCAACACGCATTGAACGCCGCGCTTCGCAAGCCACTCGGCCGCCTGAATGCCCGCCCCGCTCGGCGATGCCACGATCGGATTGTCCGTCGCCTCGAAACGCATGTCCTCGGTTTCAACAATCACAAAACATGGGCACCGCGCAAAGCGCGGATCGACCTCGGCGTCCAGGGAAGGTTCCGTGGCAGTGACAGCAACTCGCATCTCAAACCGCCTTTCCTTTCTGTGCCTTGATCGAAGAAACCTCGTTTTTCGGGTTCGTCCCGCTTGCCCAGTCGCTGGTCACGTTTGATCGGCCTTGGTTTCGAGTTCCGTAATTCGTTTACGGATCTCGCCCAACGCCTCCTCGAAATAGGCCGCCTGGTTTTTGAGCAAGTCAATTTCTCGCTCCCGGCCCATGGATGGTGCGACTGGAGCACCCGGCGTCGGTGGCGCTACCCACCCGGTGTCGGCCAGCCCGGCCCGCTGCCAGCCCGTCATTCCTGTCGCTCGGAACCAGTGACGCCAGCCCCGACCGCCACCCCGGCCGCGTCCCCAACCGCGTGTGCCGTAGCCCGGTAAAGGATTCATGGAACCCGGCATGCCGGAACCGCCACAGTACCCCGCGCCGCGTCCCGTCATGGGCCCCATCCCCATCGGTCCTGTTCGATTACCCGAAGGCATGGCTTTACCACCATTAAAAAGTATTGACATCTATTTGAGCAGTGCGAATCTGGCATACGCTGTCCGTATGTACGTTCGTCACGTCCTGTGCTTCGGCCTAGGGCGGTGCGTACGGAACACCGGGCGGTCCGCATCCGCGACGGCGCCGCATACGCCAGCGGCCGCAACCGGGCATCCAGAACACCTCCTGGTCCAGCCTTCCATCGATAAACGCTTGCAGCACCTCTTCGACGGCCCCGCAGGTGTGCCCGACAACCTGCACACCCGAGCAGGTCAACGCCGCTTCCAACGGCCGGGAGATCGCCCCGCAAATCAGCACCTCAATTTCCAGCTCCACGACCCGGCGGACACGCTCTGCCAGGCCGGCCTCGGTCAGAGGCGACTCCGCTCGAAACGCCACCCGGCCGTCCCGAACGTCAGCCAACAGCACCGTGCCGGCCACATCAAAGACCGGCGACACACGACCCTGCCAGGATGGGATGCCGACTCTCATCACCTTTGTAACCTTCAATTCTTGTGCCATGCCACCCTTGTAAAGATCATGCGACATAACTGATTCATAGAGTTATAGTTACGTCTAAATGAACATCCGCCTAAGCTAGAGCATATATGCATATTGCAATAGTACCTCTATTATAGAGTTGCATCCTGCAATTCTTTTGGATAGGCTGAAGAGATGCCTTCCGAATGGAATGACATGAGTGGTTTGCGGGTTGATCCGTGTCAGGAGGCGATCCTCGACTCGATCAACGAGGGGGTCTTCACGGTCGATCTCCAGTGGCGGGTAACCGCGTTCAACCGGGCGGCCGAGCGGATCACCGGCGTGCCCCGGTCTCAGGCGATCGGGCGACCCTGTTGCGAGGTGTTCCGGGCGAGTATTTGTGAAAGTGCCTGCGCCCTCAAGCAGACGCTGACCAGCGGCCGACCCGTCGTTAACGCGACCGCCCATATCGTCGGCCATGCCGGGCAGCGCACCCCGATCCGGATCTCCACCGCCCTGCTCAAAGACGAAGCGGGCACGGTCATCGGCGGCGTGGAAACGTTCCAGGACCTCAGCCAGATCGAGCAGCTCCAGAAGGAATTGACTGCCCGCTACAGTTTCGAGGACATCGTCGGGCGCAGTGCGGCCATGCGGGAGCTTTTCAGCCTGTTGCCACAGGTGGCCGACAGCGACAGCACCGTCCTGGTCGAGGGTCCCAGCGGCACGGGCAAGGAACTCGTCGCGCGGGCCATCCACAATCTTTCGCCTCGTAAATGGAAGCGTTTCGTCGCCCTCAACTGCGGCGCGCTTCCGGATACGCTGCTCGAATCGGAGCTGTTCGGCCACAAGGCCGGGGCGTTTACCGACGCGCGCAAAGACAAGCCCGGCCGATTCGCACTGGCCGACGGGGGCACGATTTTTCTCGACGAGATCGGCGACATTTCCCCGGCCATGCAGGTCCGCCTCCTGCGCGTCCTTCAGGAACGGCACATCGAGCCGCTCGGTTCGATCGAACCCGTTCCGGTGGATGTGCGCGTCCTGGCGGCCACGAACCGGGACCTGGCCAAGCTCGTTCGCACAGGGACATTCCGCGAGGATCTCTATTACCGTGTGCGCGTCGTCCAGCTCAAACTGCCCGCGTTGCGTCAACGGCGCGAGGATATTCCTCTGCTGATCGACCACCTCGTCGGCCGCTTCAATCGCCTCCAGGGCAAGGACCTGGCCGGCGTCTCCGATGAGGTCATGGCCCGGCTCATGGAGTACGAATTCCCTGGCAACGTTCGTGAGCTGGAAAATATCCTCGAGCAGGCGTTCGTGCTCTGCCGCGGCGGACTCATCGAACTGCACCACCTGCCGCCCGAACTGCGCGCGGAACGCGGACGGCGCACGGCCGCCCCGGTAAGTCCCCGCTCCCTGGTCTCGATGGAGCGAATCCTCCTTACCGACGCGCTCGCCCGCCATCGCGGGAACCGCAAACGCGCCGCCCGCGAACTCGGCATCAACCCGAGCACGCTCTACCGCAAACTCCGCGCGATGAAGATCGAACTGCCTCCGACTGACGGCAGGCATCGCTCTGAATAGTCGTGCAAAACGCAAGCGTTGCCCCCTTCCTGCGAAGCCGGCTTGAGGGGAGCTGCGCTGAGACGATATCTGTAACTTTCTGATTCCAGGAGTGTTGCACGATAAGTGGGGGGTATGGGGCCCATATTTGGTACGCTGCTTGCATGTGTTGCTCGGACGTGGTCATTTTTCGAAAGGGGCAGCCATGCGAATCGCGGTGACGGCGCTGGGGCCGGGCATCGAGGCGGACGTCGATCCCCGTTTCGGTCGGGCCCGCTATTTTGTTATGGTTGATACGCAGAGCGGCTCGGTGACGAGCGTGGACAATACGGTCAATCTTGATGCCGCCCAGGGTGCAGGCATTCAAGCGGGTCGTAAGATCGTCGAGTTGGGAGCCGAGGTCGTGCTGACCGGCCACGTCGGACCCAAGGCGTTCGACACGCTACAGGCCGGGGACGTACGGATTTTTACGGGAGCAGCCGGGAAGGTGGTCGAAGCGATCAACGCGTTCCAGGCCGGCCAACTCTCGGCTGCCGAAGCGTCTGACGTACAGGGACATTGGAGTTGAGTCGTGCAGACATCGATCGATTGCATTGCCTGTTTCGTGCGTCAGGCGTTGGATGCGGCCCGCTTCTTTTCCGAAGACTCGGTTGTGCATGAGCGCATTGTACGCGAGGTTCTCGAGTCAACGGCCAGGATGGAGTGGAACGAGCCGCCGCCGGTCGTGGGGCAGCGGATACACCGGAGACTCCGCGAGCTGACGGGGCACGCGGACCCCTATCGGGCCGTCAAGGAAAGGCATAACCGGATGGCGCTTGCCCTGCTGCCGGAACTGGCTGCGAGAATCGACCATGCCGAGGATCCGTTCGCATTGGCTGTCCACTTGGCCATTACTGGTAACATCATCGATCTGGGTGTCAACGGCCAATTGACCGAAGCGCACGTTCACGAGTCCATCGAAACTGCGCTCGCCAGGCCCCTGGTCGGCGATTTGGAGGGATTGCGTTCGGCAGTCACGGAGGCGTCGAACATTCTTTACTTGGCCGACAACGCCGGCGAGATCGTTTTCGACAGGCTGTTGGTTGAGCAGCTCGACCCTTCCCGAGTGACGGTGGCGGTTCGCGGCCAGGCGGTACTCAACGACGCCACCCGGCGCGAGGCCGAGTCGGCCGGCATGACCGACCTTGTGGAGGTGATCGACAACGGCACCGATGCGCCCGGGACGATCCTGGGCGATTGCAGCGAAGCGTTCCGCGCGCGGTTCGAACAGGCCGACCTGGTCATCGCGAAGGGCCAAGGCAATTACGAGACTCTGAGCAAGGCTCGGAAAGCAATCTATTTTCTTTTCATGGTCAAGTGTCCCGTGATTGCGGCGGACGCCGACCATCCCGTCGGCACGCATCTGATTGTGAACGGTACGGGTCTTTGAAAAATTGTGCCAATGTTCGTCACGACAAGCCGTTGAGCATGTCGTACACGAAAGTCAGACCAGGAGTCGCAAGAAACATGCGCATCGCAATTCCGACATCCGACGGTAAGTTGTGCCTGCATTTCGGGCATTGCCAGCAGTTTACGGTAGTGGACGTCGACCCAGACACAAAAGCCGCCGTTCGCACGGAGAAGCTTACGCCTCCCCCGCACGAACCAGGCGTTTTGCCTGCCTGGTTGAAGGAGCAGGGCGTTTCGGTCGTCATCGCGGGCGGGATGGGCGCACGGGCCCAACAGCTATTCGCCGCCAGCGGGATTCGCGTGGTCACCGGCGCGCCGGCTGCATCGCCGACCGAGATCGTTGCCAAGTTTCTGAACGACACGCTGACATCGGGGCCGAATCCCTGTGATCACTGAACCGAAATCACACACCTTACAACGCGTACGCAGCCGGGCCCATCCGCACTGCGTCGTGTGCGGGCAATCCGACGGACACGGATTGAATCTGTGTTACGTTGTTTGCGACGACGGCGGCGTCGCGGCTGACCTGCCCCCCACCGATGGGCTCGAAGGTTATCCGGGTATCCTGCACGGAGGAATCATCGCCACGCTGCTGGACGGTGCGATGACCCATTGCCTTTTCGCGATGGGCGTCGAAGCACTCACAGCTGATCTGCACGTTCGTTTCCGCCATCCGATCCATACCGATCGTCTGCTGCATATCCGGGGACGGCTCGTCGAGGACCGCGACGGGTGGTACCTGCTCGAGGCTGAGGCTGTCCAGGATGATCGCATCGCTGTCACGGCAAAAGGCACATTCATGCGACCTCGTCTTCATCCGTGAATCCATCGGCCATGCCGCCGAAAACGTGTGTGCGATCAGTATAGCCGGCGCAGCCAATCGCGAGGAAGGTCCAGCTCGCAACCCAAGACGATCAGACGGTTGATAAGGAAGCCACGGGCTACCCCGATCCGTTTCCATCGCCGACCGGAGGTGAGCACGTCTTTGGGGACCGCGACGATTCGGCCTCGTCGCCGCAATGTTTGTATGAAATCCCGATCCTCGGCGATGGGGACCTCCGGAAAACCGCCTGTCGCCTCGAAGTCGCTCCGCCGTACGAAGATCGCCTGGTCGCCGATGCGTTACCGAATCCGGTCTCGGGATGGAAGCTCGGAGGTGCCCGCAATTCGATCAACCTCTGTCACCAATCCAGGCCACCCTTCTCGCCAGTGGCGTGTCGGCCAGGGCGCTGGTCAAGCGTCTGTCGGCCGTGACCATGACTGATTTGGTTTTCATGGCCAATGCCAGGTAGAGGCAATCGTAGACGGTGCAGCCCAACCCTGTGGCCAGCTCCAAGGCGATAAGGGCAAGTTCGCTGGAGGCCGTCAGCTGCAATGGCAGGGCGCAGGAAGTGGTGTACAGCTGCGATGCATGGGTCCTCCCGTGGCAAAAATGCCCTCGATGGCGACGGGAACGGTCGGGCGGTGGCTTTTTGTTTGTTTGTGATAGCGTACATCACCGCAGAATCGTGACATGGACATTCAGCTAATCGACATCGACGCCATCCGGCCCTACGAGGCCAACCCGCGCATCAACGACGACGCGGTGGACGCCGTGGCAGCCTCGCTTCGCGAGTTCGGGTTCGCCAGCCGATCGTCGTGGATACCGAGGGCGTCATCGTTTGTGGCCACACGCGCTGGAAGGCGGCGCGGAAACTCGGCCTGGCCAAGGTGTCCGTGCACGTGACCAAGGACCTGACGCCCGAGCAGAGCCGGACAGGCTGACGCCCACAGCCTTTTTCGCACAATTCGGGTATTGTATCGAGGCAGGCTTAGCCAGCTCACCGGGGATTTACCATAGAAAAAAGTGCGCGTAGGATACGGAGTATTCCGGCCCAGGTGGCGCGGCGGCGTCTTTCGGTCGCGATGCGCCTCCAGATCTGTCGGCTCGGTGGTGGCAGCGATGGGCTGCAATGTGTTGATCGGTGCGCTGGTATTCCCCTTGGGGGGTGTCGCGGCATATATGAGGCTAAGCTGTGCGAGCCGCAGGCTGCTGCGCCGTCGGCCGGCGCGATGGTGCGGCTATTGGCCGGCCTGCTCGTCCAGCAACTCACTTCACCGATCTACGGCGGGATCGTCCCTAGATCCGAACAGGAGCAAAGAAGCAATATAATCCGGGGATAGGTGGTGGAGTAAAATGAAGATTGCGATTGTCGGAGCCGGTGTCAGTGGTTTACTCGCAGCCCGCTTGCTTGCGGATGACCACGATATCCATGTGTTCGAGGCCAACGACTACGCCGGTGGTCACACGAACACGGTTGGGTTCGATGCCTTCGGTCGGCATTACTCCGTTGACACGGGATTCATGGTTTTCAATGATCGCACCTATCCGAACTTCGTGCAGATGCTCCGTTTGCTTGGTATCGCGTCACGCGACAGTGACATGAGCTACAGCGTCCGCTGCGTCAAACGCGGGCTTGAGTACCAAGGCAGCTCACTCAACGGACTGTTTGCTCAGCGCCGCAACCTGCTGCGTCCGTCCTTTTACCGCATGCTGGTTGACATCCTCAGATTCAACAGTCGGTCACTGGAGCTGCTCAGAGAGGAGAACGATGAACTGGCGTTAAGCGATTACCTCGCACAGGGCGGCTATGGCAGGGAATTCGTTGAGAACTACCTCGTACCCATGGGGTCGGCGATCTGGTCGGCTCCGCCCGATCGATTCCAGGAATTCCCGGCACGATTCATCGTCAATTTCTTCAACAACCACGGCTTGCTGACGGTATCCGGCCACCCTCAATGGAAAACGGTACATGGCGGCGCGGTGCGTTACGTCGGAGCACTCACGCGAAAGTATGCAGAGCGAATTCGCCTGAACTGTCCTGTCGTTTCGGTGCGGAGGTACACTGACCGAGTGGCCGTCTGTTGGAAAGACGGTGGCCCAGAGGATTTCGACGCGGTTGTCCTGGCATGTCATTCCGATCAGTCGCTGGCAATGCTCTCGGATGCCACCTCAGCGGAAAGGGAGATTCTGTCCGCTATTCCCTATCAACGAAACGAGACGGTCCTGCACATCGATCCTTCGCTGCTGCCCCGGTGCCGCCGGGCCTGGGCGTCCTGGAACTCCTACGTGCCTGCGGAAGAGGGGCGACCGGTTATTCTTACCTACAACCTCAATCGCCTCCAGGGGCACACATCGCCAGACCCGATTTGCGTGACGCTCAACGCAACGGAGGCCATCGATCCGAGCAGGATTCTTTGCCGGATCGTGTATCATCATCCCGTGTACAATCGGGCGGCGCTGGCTGCCCAGAAGCGGTTCCACGAAATAAACGACAAGAACCGGACCTACTTCTGCGGCGCGTACTGGGGGTACGGTTTCCACGAGGACGGCGTCAGGAGCGCTCTGGCCGTCGGGGAGTGCTTCGGCAAGCGGATGGAGTCATGCTTAGCTGCATCTACGAAGGGCGCGTCCGACATCGTCGGCTAAGCCCGACCGAGCACCGGTTCCAGTACGGGCTGTACCTCCTGTACTTGGACCTGGAGGAACTACCGTCGCTGCTCAAGGGCGGCTTCGGGCTGAGTGGGAGGAAGTTTTCGCCCGCGTCCATCTGCCGGGACGACCACCTCGGGAACCCGGCCGTACCTCTATCGATGTCTGTGCGCGATCTCGTCATGGAACGAACAGGGTGGACGCCAGACGGCCCGATCCGTCTTCTCGCACTGCCCCGTTGCTTCGGATACTACTTCAACCCCCTGAGCCTGTACTACTGCTTTGACGCAACGGGCGAGGACGTCAAGACTGTCGTCGCCGAAGTAAGCAACACTCCGTGGCTGGAAAAGCACTGGTACGTATTGTGGCAGGACAACCGGATTGGCGGACCGGGCCAATTACGGTTCCGACATCGCAAGGATTTTCATGTGTCTCCATTCATGGACATGAATATGGAGTACGATTGGCGACTGAATCGGCCGGGCCAACGAATTAGCGTGTGCATTGATAGCAGCCGAAGCAGACAGCGCTTGTTCGACGTGACCATGGTACTGGAACGGCTGGAGTTGAGTCGCCGGTCGATGGTTGGTGTGCTGACGCGTCATCCGTGGATGACCCTTCGTGTGAGCCAGGCCATCTACTGGCAGGCGGTTCGACTGTGGTGGAAGAAGTGCCCATTCTTCAGCCATCCCAAGTATCGCAAACTACCCGAGGCGAAAGAACGATGAATAGCACGGATCTCGACGTTCAAGGAAAGTCGCAGCCAGGCAAGCGACTGTGTGGCGGGATCCTTCGCCGCATGGTTTCGAGACGTCTGAAAAGCCTCCGAGGTGGGCAGATCATCATCCATGACGGCGCCGAGCAGCTTGTATGCGGCTCAGGTGGCGAAGGACTCCTCACGGCCAAGGTCCGGGTCCTTGACGCCCGCTTCTATCGGCATCTCGTTTTCGGCGGCAGTCTGGGCGCAGCGGAGGCGTACATTCGGGGCTATTGGGAGTGCGACGATCTGGTCAAACTCGTGCGCATCTTCTGTCGGAATGCGGCTGTGTCGATGGGACTGGAAAGGGGCCCGGCCACACTGGTCCGCTTGCTGCATACTATCGCCCATCGCTTGAGGCGCAACACTGAGTCGGGTAGCCGCCGGAACATCATTGCCCATTATGACCTCGGCGACGAGTTCTTTTCCACGTTCCTTGACGAGACGATGGCCTATTCCTGCGCGATTTTTCCCCGGACAGGCAGCACGCTCGACGAGGCGTCCGCAGCTAAGTTTGATCGTATTTGCCAAAAGCTGGAGCTGACGGCCGACGATCATGTCCTGGAAATCGGCTCAGGCTGGGGCGGGTTTGCGATTTACGCGGCAAAGCGGTACGGCTGCCGGGTGACCACCACCACGATCTCACCGCGGCAGTATCAGTATACCCGCAGACAGATTGAAAGCGCTGGGCTCGGCGACAGGGTCACGGTGCTTTGCGAGGATTATCGATCACTCACTGGAACTTACGACAAACTCGTTTCCATCGAGATGATAGAGGCTGTGGGGCACGTCTACTTCGACACTTACTTTCGCATATGCTCGGATCGCCTGAAACCGGACGGCATGATGCTCCTGCAGGCCATAATCATTCCCGATCAGAGGTACGATCGTTACCGGCGGTCGGTGGACTTTATCCAAAGGTACATCTTCCCGGGCGGCTGTCTTCCTTCGATCGGGGCAATCTGCCGGTCGCTGGGCCGGGTCACCGATCTTCACCTGTTCCACCTGGAAGCTATCACGCCGCACTACGCGGAAACGCTTGCGGAATGGCGGCGTCGATTCAATGCGAATCGTGAACAGATTACAGAGCTGGGTTTCTCCGAGGAGTTCCAGCGGACCTGGGAGTATTACTTCTGCTACTGCGAAGGCGGTTTTCGGGAAAGGGTGATAGGAGATGTGCAGATCCTGCTGACCAAGCCTCAGTGCCGGCGAGCGGCGATTGTCCCCCCGCTTCATGAGCCGTGAGGACGGGCGGCGTCGGGAACGGGTAGTTTACTATGGTTCCATACGAGCCGCTCATGGTTTTGTCTGCTCCGAAGCGGGGTGGTTCGCCTGCCGTTAAGACTGCAGCCAACGTCCGGCGAAGTATGCGATGCAAGTAACCGAGGCGGAAAGGACGGTACCCCAC
>PWPN01000234.1 GCA_003557125.1 Phycisphaerae bacterium
GCACAACATCAACGTGCACATGCTCCATTCGTCGGGCCCGGGACATGGATACATGCTCGGCTCGGAAGGCCCCGCGATGCTCGAAGAGTTCGGCATCCGCAAGATGCTCCACTGGGTGGACGCTGCGTTCGATCCGATCTTCTACTTCGTGGTCGACGAGCCGGACGCGGCGGATTTCCAGAGCACGATGCTCGATCCTTACAAACGGCTCGGCGGACGCGCGCAATATCTCGTCGAACGGTGCAAGCTGTTCCGCAGGCACGACCCGCAGACCCGGCCTTTGCTCCTGAACGTCAACAACACGTTCAAGCCGGAAAACTGGTACATGTACGCGCGACTGGCGGACATCGCCTGCGCCGATCCCTACTTCCAGGAGGGCGTCCAGAGCGTCCTCCACTCGGACCCCGGCAACATGGGCGCGTACGTCAAGCCGACCTATGTCTATGCCGTCGGCAAAATCTACAAGTCCGCAGCTGCACCGGACCCGATGCACCTCATCCTGCATACGTGCCGATTCGACTTCCCCGAAGAGCGCACGCCCTACCGTGCGCCCACGCCCGAAGAGAAGCGGATTGAGGTTTATTATGCACTGGCTTCGGGTGCCCAGCAGCTCTCCTACTGGTGGTATTCGGTTGGCGACAACTACTACGGCCTGAGCGGGCGGTCCCCGGAGATGCGGACGCTGTGGCGCGAGGTCGGCCTGCTCGGCGCCGAGGTGCGCACGCTGGGGCCCGTGCTCGAACGCAGCAGCCCGGCCGACGTGAAAGTCACCGGACCGCAGTGGCTCTGGGCGCGAAGCCTGATCGCCGGCGACGACACGCTCGTGGTGCTGGCGGTCAACGACAACAACTTTTCGGATCGGCTGGGCACGGTCGTTCGGCCGATCGAAAACGTGACGATGGATGTCACGCTGCCTGCCTGGCTGGACGCGTCCGACGTTTTCGAGATCACCTACGAGGGGATCCAAGGGTTGGATTCTTCGCGTGATGGCCGTTCGTTGAAGGTCGATCTCGATACGGTCAACCTGACGCGGATGGTCGTCATCACGAAGGACTCGGAACTGCGCAGCCGACTGCAAGGGCTCTATGACTCGCAGTTCAAAGAAAACGTGCAGAAGATCCTGAGTGCAGAGAGCGAGTAGGTTTGGCGAAGGGATCGCCGATAAAGATCCCGATCCAAGTGCATCGTAATGGCAGGGGCGGTTCACGAGCCGCCCCTGTTTCTTGCGCTTTACGGTTGCCCTATGGCATTGAGTATTGGATGTGTCTCGCCAAGAGCGATAGGCTTGAGATCTCCGCTTCAGGATGCTACGGATTTCAGGGTGGTATGTATTTCTGGGTGGTACGGGCGTCTCGCCCGTTGAGAGCGCAATCGCACTGGTGGAAAAGCCGCCGGTGGCACCTCCTGCGGGGTTCCCAGATCCGCTCAGACGTCCAGGTTGCGCACGTAGATGGCGTTGGTTTCGATGAACTCGCGTCGTGCCTCGACGTTGTCGCCCATGAGGATCGAGAAGATACGGTCCGCCTCGCGCGCGTCCACCTCGAGCTGATCGGGATCTTCCGGCTCGTCGGAGATCACGACCTTAAGCATGCTCCTGCGATCCGGGATCATGGTGGTCTCGGCCAGCTCGTCGGCGTTCATTTCGCCAAGGCCCTTGAACCGTTTGATCTCGATGCCCTGCGCTCCCAGACTGCGAATCGCCTCGACGAGTCGGCTGAGATTGTCGAGTTCGACCTTCTGTTCCTGGTTGTCCTCGAGAAGGAACGGCGGCGGCGGAAGGGTCCCGTCCACCTGCTCGACGCGCTGGGCGAAATAATCCTCGACAGCCAGGCCCGTCGACTGGATCTCCTGGAGTGCCTCTTCGAGGATGCGGCACTCGCCGAGGTCGGCGCGGATGATCCGATGGCCCACGTCGGTTTGCTCTTTCGCACCCTGTTGAACGCTGGCCGACTCGATGATCACTGCCTCGCCGTAGCGTTTGCGCTCTTCCTCGCAGAAGTTTTCAAACTCCGCGTCGCTGTAGCCGAAATATTCGACCGGCTCGGATACGCCCGGCCGATAGACGAACGTGCGGTACGTCGGCAGGCGTCCCTGCTCATCGCGGTGGTGGGTGATGAGCTCTTTGATATCGATGTTGCGACGCCAAAGCATCTGGGTGCGCCGTTCCATCCGTTCGAGCACGCCGTAGAGGCCCTTCAACTCTTCGCCGACGATACGTCTCTGCTCTTGGCCGTCCTTGCAGACGATGAGCGACGTTCCGTCGAGGCCCCACTGCGTGAGCTTGGCGTTGAGGATTCCGTCGTTGACGATGAACTCGCTCTGCCTTCCCTTCTTGAGCAGGTAAAGAGGGGGCTGGGCGACGTAGAGATGGCCCTGTTCGATGAGCGGGCGCATGTGTCGGAAAAAGAAGGTCAGCAGGAGCGTGCGGATGTGGCTTCCGTCCACGTCGGCGTCGCACATGATGATGATCTTGCCGTACCGGCGCTTGGCGAGGTCGAACTCGTCTTCGCCGATCCCGCAGCCCAGCGCCATGATGAGCGTCTGGATTTCCTCGTGGCTGAGCATCTTGTCGATGCGTGCCTTTTCGACGTTGAGGATCTTGCCTTTGAGTGGAAGGATCGCCTGAAACGCCGCATCGCGCCCGCTCTTGGCGCTGCCGCCGGCGCTTTGTCCCTCCACGATGAAAAGCTCGGACTCGTCGGCGTTTCGGATACGGCAATCCCACAGCTTGCCGGGCATGCCTCCGGTGTTCAATGCGCTTTTGCGCGTCAGGTCGCGGGCCTTGCGGGCTGCTTCGCGCGCCTGGGCGGCCTGGATGCCCTTGGAGACGATCCGTTTGGCTTCGGGCGGGTTTTCTTCGAGGTAGGTCATCAATTGTTCGTAGACCGTCTGCTCGACGAAGCTCTGCACTTCGGGGTTCATGAGGCGGACTTTCGTCTGCGCCTCGAATTGCGGATCGGGCACTTTCACCGAGATGACAGCTGTCAGCCCCTCTCGGAAGTCCTCGCCCGCGACGGACAAATCACCCTTGATAAGGTTCTCGCGTCGCGCATAGGCGTTCAACGTCCGAGTCAGGGCGGCGCGGAAGCCCGACAGATGCGCTCCGCCGTCGATGTTGCGGATGTTGTTGGCGAAGCAGGAGACGTTTTCCGTATAGCCCTCGTTCCATTGAAGGGCGAGTTCGGCGATGAGACGCTGCTCCTCGTCCTGGCTGCGCACGACGATCACCCGCTTGTGCAGCGGTTCCTTGCCTACGTTGACGTGCTCGACGAACTGGCGCAGGCCGTCGGTGAAATAAAAATCCTCTTCCTGGCCGGTGCGCTCATCGATGAGACGGATCCGCACTTTCTCGTTGAGGTAGGCCAACTCGCGCA
>PWPN01000255.1 GCA_003557125.1 Phycisphaerae bacterium
AGACCATCGACGTGCAGCCAGTGATTGCCCAGCGCGTACGCGGCGAGGTTCGAGAGCTCCCGCTGTTCCGCGACGTACCGCCGGTATTTCTCGGCGGCGGGGGGTCTCAAGAGACCTACCCAATCGAGCCCGGCAACTACTGCATGTTGCTGATCATGGAGCGGTGCGTCGATAACTGGTGGGCGGGATCGGATGGCCGGCCGCCGGCAGAGGCCCGGATGCACGACTACAGCGACGGGTTTGCTTTGGTGGGGATCAATCCCGAGGAGTCGGCCCCCGAGATCCCCGGCGTCACCACGCAGACTGGGGACAAAGTCTACAAGGGCAACCTGACGGTGGAGGGCGATCTCGTCGTCGAGGGCAGCATCGAGGCCGGAGGAGACATCATCGCCGACAAGGACGGCACGCGGATCAGCGTGATGCAGCACTCGCACATTGCCAACATGGGTAGTTCAACCAGCCCACCGGAGCCGACATAATGGCGCTCGACCCCAACACCTACGGTCAGGTGGCCGAATCGGCCCTTGAGGACCAGATCGAGAGACTGGAGCGGCTGCCCCCCGCTGAAATGGCGGAGGAGTTTGCGCTCGTCTACCATGATTATGCCCGTGAGGGCGAATGCGGCGGGGTCGACATCGGGGCCGGCGGAGACCCAGGGGCTCTGACTCCGGGATTCATCAGCGACAACACGCCGGAGACCGTGACCCGGCTGGCCAATGCCCTGTGCGACTACTGGGAGACTTTCACCACACCCGGGGTAGCCGAGGTGCTGAACACGGTGGTCTCAGTGACTCCAGACGCCAGCGCGCAGCGCGGGCCGATGGAGCAGGCCATCCGCGACTACGCCCAATCGGGATCCGCCCGTGACGGCTGGCGGGGGTGGTATGAGGCCACCGAGGCCGTAGTGAATCAGATCCCGTTCACGGTGGTCGAGATGGACGGGGACGGGAACACCCAGACTTTCGTGAGGTTGGTGTTATGAAGGTGCAGAAGCTGAGCCCTACGGGCGACTGGCAGCTCGGAGGCGGAGAAGGTCAGTACATTGATCGCAGCCGGGCCATCCACCAGAACATCGCGACCCGCCTGAGAAGCTGGAGAGGCGATTTTTTCGGTGACCGGGGCCATGGTATGCGATGGCCTGAGATCGTGGGGCAGATGGGCTCTCGCCGCCTGCTGCGCAACGAAGCTGCGCGGATCGTTCTGGAGACTGAAGGGGTGGTTAGTGTCGATCGAATCGAAATTGAGGTCGAAAATCGAACTCCCCGCGTGAAAGTAATCTACACCGACGCATTTAGAAAAAGCGATGCGGTGTTCGTGCGCGAAGACGAGGTGGCATGATGGACCTTCCGCGCATCACCCCAGAGGGGCCAGAGGTTCTGACGTTCGACGAGATTTACCAGCACCTGGCCGATGGGCTCAGGGGAATCTACGGCTCGGACATCAACCTCGAGCCCGATTCTCCGGACGGCCAGCGGATCGCGATTATTTCTCGGCTGGTGCTGGGAGAGCAGGCGTCGGCAGCAGCGCTCTACGAAGACTTTGACCCCGATCATGCGCTGGGCAGGGCGCTTGATCGGGCGATCAAATACGCGGGGATCCGCCGCAAAACGGCGAGCCGTTCGCAGGCCGACCTTGTGGTAGAAACTGATCGCAGCTTGGTTCTTGAAGCCGGGTACACAGTAGAGGATGCCAACGGCAACGAGTGGTCGACTCAAGTGGATGCCGATCTTGCCCCCGGCGCCAACACCATTACGGTATTCAGCGAGTTCGGGTCTATTGAGGCCGAAACCGGGACCATCAATGATCCCGTGACCATTATTCGAGGCGTGATCTCTGTCAGCAATCCGGCGCCGGCGGTATCCGGCCGGGAGCCCGAAATGGACGGCCAACTGCGGCAGCGCCGCCGGGATAGCGTGGCCGTTCCATCCGTGGCGATGCTGGGGAGCGTCTACGGCAATTTGGCCAATCTGGATGGCGTTACGCAGCTGGCAGTGTACGAAAACAAGCTGGCCGTGACAGACGAGCTGGGGATTCCGCCGCACGGGGTATGGGTGGTGATTCAGGGCGGCGATGCAACGGAAATCGCGCGCGTCATGGCGCAGACAAAGCACGGGGGGGCGTCCGAAAAGGGTGACATATTCGGCATTTACGACGAGGAAATCGAGCGCCCGGACGGATCCGTTTACATACACCGGCACTCCATGAGGTTCGACCGCCCGACCATTACCGATTTGGAAATCCGGGTAACAGCAACTCGACTCGACGTAGAAGAGCCGATCCCGACGCAGGCCATCGCAGAGGCGGTGGCGGAGCGCACTTTTCGGTTGGCGCAAACGCTCAAGGTCACAAGCCTTTATCGAGAGGTTTATAGCGTCGACAACACTTACCACGCGACGAATCTGGAGGCGAGGAGAAAGGGCGAGCAAGACTGGACAGAAGAATCGGTTGTCCCGCTTCCCGACGAGCTGTTTCAGATCGACGCAGACGATGTAGAGGTCGTCGAGGTGATTCCGTGAATTTCGCGGAAGAGTACGAAAACCTGCTGATCCGGCAGTATCGGCAACATTCTAGAGCGCGCGCCGAGATCGAGCTATACGCTGGCCTGTTCGAGCGGCTGCGCGACTTCAAGGCAGAAATCGGCAGAGCTTTCGATGTGGACGAGGCCGTCGGTCAACAACTCGACGTCATCGGGCGCCTCGTTGATCGGCCAAGGATTGTCCCGGAAATTCTGCTTCAGACGCGATTCGGGTTTTCGATTAACCCAGTCTCGCGTGGATTCGCTGATCGATTCGATCCGGCGAGACCTTCGGCGCCATTCGCAGACAAATTCGCGCCCGCTCGCGACCCGCTGGAACTGGAAGATCCGGACTACCGGCTGTTCCTCAAGCTGAAGATTGCGGTCAACAACTGCAGCGGCGTAATGGCGTCGGCACCCGGACAAGGCCCTTCCATTCAAGAGGTAGTACAGGTCGCCTTCGACGGATCCGCCCGGGTCGTCGACCGAAAGAACATGACGCTGCGGCTCTACGTTGACCCGAGCGTCGAGGACCAGACCATCCTGCTTATGAGGCGGATGGATTTAATTCCCGCGCCTGCAGGTGTAGGCTACGATATTATTATCCAAGATCCGTTCGGGCGCCCGTTCGGGTTCGACAACAACCCCAACACCCTCGGGTTTGCCGACAAGGCTGACCCGGAGGCAAAAGGCGGGCAATTCGCGAGGAAGATTCTATGACCGAAATCTCACGCTATCAGGGGAACCTTCCGGCGTTCGCGCAGGACGCCCTTGAGGCCGAGCGCACGCTGTTCGACGAGTCGACCACGTCCGACGACCTGACGGACCAGTTCACCGCCTCCTTGCTGCG
>PWPN01000216.1 GCA_003557125.1 Phycisphaerae bacterium
GGTAAAGCTGCATGTTCGCTGCCAGGCCCCTTTCGCGTCCCGGTAACTTCGGGATGCACTGAAAGTAAAGAAGGCCTCATTGCGCTTCTCCGACTTGCGGGCGTGGCGCCAGATTGACGCCTGGATGCGGTCGAACTGTTTTCTTACGGTCGGCTTGGTATTCTGATTGTCCATCGCTTTTCTCCCGATCGGTTTTCGATAACCAGGATCCTCGCTCATGCCAGTGAAGAAAGTTTCCCGGGAATCATGGATGACCCTGCGAATCTACGGGCTGGAGTTCGCTGCCTTGGCAAGGATCAGCAGCGCAATGAGACACATCGCCGCATAAATGAACGTGCCGACGAGACGTTCCGTGGACAGTGGCCAGAACAACCCAAGAATCCCGTACGGGCGTGCGGACGGACGGGCTGCGCCGGCCGGTCCCTGGGGGGCCTTCTGTTGCGTGGCGTACGCCGCGCCTGAAGCCCGGGCCTGCCTGGAGGCCTTGTTAACCTCCCTGCGACCGCACGACGACGGGGCTGAACGGCCCGTCGCAGAGGGCAAGCGGTCGGGTGGAGATCTGCCGGTCACGCACCGGTAGGCCGCCTTGAGGTACGAAAGAGCCCGGTAAGCGACATCGCGTTCCTCGGGTGTCGCAGCGTGCTGGGATCGCAGCAGGCACGTACGGTATTTTGCGGCATAGACCTTATCCACGTCGTCTTGCGTGTACGTGGCCGGCAATTCGAGGATCTTTTGGCCTTCCTGAAGCAACATGGGTCATCCCCCTTTTGTCAACCGGTTTGCGATCTCGATGCGGAAATAATCCGTAAGCTCGTCCGCATCATGGATAAATCGATAAAGCGTCTTGCCGTCGAGGACGCTGGCGATGTTCTTAAGGGTCGGCTCATCCACGTCGCTGGGATCATTGCCGACGCCAATGGTTTCGATGACGGCCCCCGCGTCCTTGAGCCGGTGATGGTAGCGGCCGGGCTGCCCCCCGTGGCCGTCGGAGAGCAAAACGATGTGGACGCGCCCGTTGCCGGGAAGCATCTTCAAGGCCAGAGCCAGGGGTTTTTTGATGACAGTGGCGCCGCCGATGGTGATCCTGTTGATGGCCTGCACGACCCGGTCCCGATGTTTGCGAAAGCCGGTGAAGGGCAGGATCATCGTGGCCTGGCCATCAAAGGCCATGACCGCGCCTTGATCATCCGCGCCTTGGTTGAGACGGGCATCAATCAGTGCGATGCATGCGGTCTTGGCGGCCTGCAGGCGATCGGCGTTGCCGCAGGAGATACTCATGCTGCCCGAGCGGTCGAGAATGAGGATGAGCATCTCCGACAACGTCGCTATCCCTGCATGGGAAGCCCGGCGGGCCAACTGAGCCTGGCCGCGGGCCAGGCGTTCGAGATAACTGGTATTGGACACAAGAGTTCCTCCGCATAAAGAGTCGAGATAAGTCACGTGCTTGTGGCCCCTTCTTTGCATTGGTCAACCCGCAGCGATCGGAGTAACGATGCTGGTCAGCCCAGGTTTGATATCGCTCGTGCTGATACCGCTCACCGTGTCCTTCGCATGAATGGACAGCGTGCCCTCGCGGCTGAGGCTGTAACAGACAGAGATACGGCCTTTCTGCAGCCCGCAGGGCAGGCCGCTCAGGATCACCTCGCCGATGATCGTGCACTCATCGGGGCGGGCGTCGTCGTTTCCCTGCGCGATCACGATCCTGGCCTCGGTCTGGTCGGGCTTACGAAGGGAGAAGGCATCCTCCTTTGTGGTGGGGAGTTCCGTGTTTGGCGGAATAATCATGCAATTGAGCTCGTCCTCGTCGACGAATGCCAGACACCCAAGTCCGTGGCTGTTCACGTCGATCATATTGACCCTCGGCGGCAGCACCTTCTTGCCGGCGGTGTCCACAAACGTGAGGCGGGCGTCCGCTCCCATTCTCGCAGCATAGATGGCGGCACCTAAGGCTACCGCCTCGTCCGGCTTGGTGTCGGTCCGCGGTGGCTTGCCGCAAAGCTGGGTGAGCATGTCACGGACCGCAATGATCCGTGTGGAGCCGCCTACCAGAAGTGTGTCTTTGAGCTGCTCGGGCTTCACGCCGGCCGTGCTGAGCGCCTGCTCCATGATCGTGCGCGTCCTGGCGATGAACGGGGCGATCAGCGTATCAAACTCCTGCCGGGAGATGTTGAAGACGGTCCGCTTCCCCTGGGCCGAGATTATGAAACTGGCCTCGTTTTTCTTTCCAAGGATCTTTTTGGCCATCTCGCACTTGTAGGCGATCTCGAGCCAGGCGGGCAGGTCAGACTCCGGCGTGATCTTGATACCGTGCTCAGCCTCGAAGGCGGCCACGGCCCGTTCCTGGATCTTCATGTCGATATCGTTGCCACCGAGGTCGCGGTCACCGTCGGTGGACAGGACGCGGAAGTTCTTGTCCTGCATCTCGAGAATGGTGACGTCGAAGGTCCCGCCACCCAGGTCGTACACCGTAAAGACCCCGGATTCGGCGTGCTCATAGCCGTAGGCGATGGCCGCTGCGGTCGGTTCGTTGATGATGCTGAGCACCTCGATGCCGCCCATTTCCCCAGCCTTGAGGGTGGCCTTCCGGGCCGGATCCTGAAAGTAGGCAGGCACGGTAATCACCGCTTGGCCGACCGTAACGCCCAGCGCGGCCTCCACACTCTGGACCAGGTAACGCATCACATCAGCGGACGGCCGCTCGGCGGTATAGATCTGGCCGCTATCGGGATGTGCAAAGACAGAGGCGGGATTGCCGCTCTCGTCGCACCTGCCCATGGCCCGCTTGAAGTGCCGCACCGTGTATTCGGGGGCGAACGCCATCTGGTGCAGGGCCGGTGTGCCCACGACCGCCTGATCCTCATCACGATAGTTGACCACCGACGGGGTGAGATTCTCGCCGTCGGTGTTGGGAATAACCTTGGCCTTCCCGTCTGCCTCGAAGATAGCTACCAGGGAATTCGTCGTACCCAGATCGATGCCGATAACAGATTTTTCACTCATTTCTTGGCCTCCTGCTTGAAAACGACCACCTGCTCAGGCCGATGGATGGAACCGGCCCACATGAATCCCAAACGCACAACGCGTGCGACCTGACCGTCCAGGTCAGGATTTGTAGTAAGCTCCACGGCCACGACCCGTTGCTGGCGTGGGTTGAAAACGCCCCCGCCGGCGGCGAGGGGGTAAACGTCGAAAGTGCGGAGGATCATCAGCGTCTCGGCCGTAATCGAACCGAGGATGGCATCGCAGCGCTCGAAGAGCTGACGACAGTCGAGTCGGGCAAGCATGTCAGCATCACGGCGGAACCACGAACCCAGCAGTACCTGTTCCTCACGGCTGCGGTCGTGAAGCGCGATGA
>PWPN01000082.1 GCA_003557125.1 Phycisphaerae bacterium
TGCGCGCATCATGTGCGAGCTTCCGTCATCTCGACGGCCGATGAGCACGAACAGTCCGCCCGCAGCAAGCAGCAGCGTCGAGACAGCCCATCCGATCTTCGACAGCAACAAAGGCCAATCTTCGTAACCGAACATTTCCGAAAAGTCGGCAGCCAGCAAGGGGGCGACCGCATCAATGATGGCCGGCACCCGGACGGCGACCGCAAAGCCGATCACGAGCCCCGTCAGCAGGAGCGCCCCGCCCAGGGCACGACTCGTGGCATTGCGGAGCCTGCGCACGGTTCCGGACTTTTCCCGTTGAGACGGCGTTGACGCAGGGATCTGAGGCGAATCGGAAGGCAATGGGTTCAACTCCTTCAAGTCCATCCATGCAGCCAACCGTCGGCCGCGTTTGTCTGTAAACATGCCGGACGCGATGAGGATCATGTCGACGATCGTGCCGATGGTGAACAAACCGCCGGTCAACAGCCACAACACGCCCGTGCCGATCTTGCCGACATAGAAGCGGTGCAGGCCGGCCACGGGGATCGGCAGAGGTCCGAAGGGAAACGGCATGAACCCCCCGCAGGCCAATACGATCGCCCAGAAACGCAGGTACGGCGAATGCCCGGCGTTGCCGGTCGGTTTCGGTTGCAGCGCGTCCGCTCCAATCGGCGTCATCTGAGCGCGTGCGGGCTGCGGGGGGTAAGCTGCGCGGTGTGCGGGTTCCGGCTGCGGCCGAGTCGGGGGCGCTGCCGGGCTTCCCGCGTACGCAGGCACACGCGCTGCCGTCCCAGCGGAACCTTGCCCGACAGCCGACGGTTGAAACGGTACGAGCATCTGCGTCACCAGCACCACCCCTGCCGGGATCGCGCCTGCCAGCATGACCCAGCCCTCGAAAACCCAGGTCGCCAGAAGCATCGACAGTACAGCGGCACCGATCGCAGCGCCCAGCGAGATGCGTGCTTTCCGGATCGGCTGCGTCAGCTTCGCCCAGTTCACCAGGAGCATCACGATCGCGCACGCAGCCAATGTCGCGATCATGCGGTCACCCGTTGCAGCCCGCGTCATGTTCGAGAGCCCACCGATCGGCGCGATAACGCTTGGACCCACCAGCCAGAAAGGGACAGCGAACGTCACCAGCAGCGGCCCCATGAAGAGTGCCCGACGTCCCCAGCGGCGACGGAACAGGTGGCGAACAGGGGCACCTTGAGCGGTACCAAAAAGAAGAGCCAGGGCAACGATAACGACAGCGCCGAGTACCAGAAGCCGGATCACCATCAGTGCCAGCCCCACCCCGATCGGCCCGGCTGCTTCGGTGCCAGGTGCGTCCGCCAGTCTGACGAGATACCCCGCACTCAGGACACCGGCCATGACGCACCCGGACATCACGTAGGCTAACCGCGACAGAATGGGCTCGCTCGCCAGCGACGGGCCGAACAGATGGCGGGCAGTGAGGATGCCCGTCGCTCCCCAACCGATCAGGTTGAACGAAAACAGCGACCACCAGACGAGCGGGCCCGGCTCGACGTTCATCATCCTGCCGCTGCCCAACGCCATCAGGAAAGCGGCCATGACCGCCAACAGCCACCGACGATTCCAGTTGAGCGGATCATCCTGGGGGATACTTCGAGCGTCCGTTCCGGGTGTCTGCAACGCGGGCAGATCCACGCCCAGTCGGCCTCTCACGCGCTGACCCGCCTGGGCCATGCGTTGGTTGAAATCGGCACCCCATCGGCCCATGCGTTCGCTGAACCGGGCACCCCACCGTTCCATGCGTCGGCCGACCTCGTCTCCCGCCCGCCCCGTATCGAAGGCCTCGCCGCGCGTGCCCGCGTCCATCTGCCCCGGCGTGCCGCCGAGTTGGCCTGCGTGTTGGGCCGACGAGCCGCCGCCGACCGTCACCTGTCGCGCGACGCGGTCGGCCACGACCGACAGGCTTTCGGGTCGAAAGTGCGAGACGCTGTTGCGGATGTGCTCGCTGCCGAAGACCGCTTCGACCATCTCCTGGGCCGACGCGAACCGATCCGCCGGGTCCTTGGCCATCGCCTTGCGGATCACCGAGCGGAACGGTTCCTCGATGTGCTCGAGTGGGGGATCGGCCATGAGGTGTTTCATCAGGATTTCGCCGGGCGAGTTGCCCAGAAAAGGCGTCTGCCCGGTGAGCATCTCGTAGAGCAGGACGCCCAGCGCATACAGGTCGATGCTCGCGTCGTAGCGCCCGCGGCCGATTTCCGGGGCCATGTAGTGCACCGTGCCCACCGTGATCGTCTGCTCGCTGTGCGGGCCGGCGCTCATCGCCTTGCTCAGGCCGTAGTCGCCGATCTTGACGTAGCCGTCCTCGTAGAAAATGTTGCCCGGTTTCAGGTCGCGATGCACGATGCCGCGGTCGTGCAGGTAGGTCAGCCCCTTGGCGATCTCGCGGAGAAAGAACGCGCTCTTTTGCGGGCCGAGGCCCGCGGGCGACTCGTCGAGCAGTTCGCGCAGGGACGGGCCGGCCACGTACTCCATGATGACGAACGGCACGCCCTGCGCGTTGTGGCGGATATCGAAGATCGTCACGAGGTGCGGGCTTTTCAGGTTCATGCACGCCCCGACGCCGCGCAGCTCGATCTGCTCGTACCCCTGGATCGCCTTGAGCGCGACTTCCCGGCCCGCGTCGCTGACCGCGTAATAGACCTCGCCGAAACCGCCGCGACCGATCGCGCGATGCACGGTGTACCCTTCCAGAGGGCGTTGGCCATGTCTGTAGCGAAATTCGTCCATCACTGTCCGCCCTTCTCCCGAGCCCCGTTTCCGTCGTCCCGGCATGTCTCGGCATGTCCCGGCATGTCCTGGTAACTTCACCTTGGTTTCAGTTCCGTCATGAACATCGACACCCGGTCGATCCGAACGTGCGCGTCGAGCGGAATGCCCCGGCCGCGTCCCAACGGACGATCGCCGACGACGACCTCCGGCCCGCTTCGACACATGAGCCGTCCCTGATGCACGTGCAGCACGATCGAAGCCGCCAGGGCGTCCATTCGGATATGGGCGGCCGAGCCCGGGCCGATCACAAGCGTGTGGTCGAGCAGGATCACCTGCCGAGCGTCACCGCAGGGCAACCGCAAGCCGGCCATGCGGACCACTGCCGTCGTACTGGCGGCGTTGGGAAGCGCGAATTTCAAACGTCCGCGCGAAGGCAGCGCCATTGTATCCCCGTCGCTGAGCAGCTTGCGCGTGAACGGGGCGTTATTGATGAGCAGGGGCGCGTCGGCGCTGGCGAAATAATCTTCGTCGATCCGCTCGAACGCGACCACGGGCAGGCCGGCTTCGGTCAGCAGCCCGATGTCCGGGCGCAA
>PWPN01000124.1 GCA_003557125.1 Phycisphaerae bacterium
ACGTCGACGACGAATTGGCGATGGCCCGGCTCTGTGCGGTGCTCTGGCCCGGCGACCGCATCGCCGGGCTCTGCCGGGAGATCGAGGCGGAGCGCGCCGCATGATCTACGCCCTGGCCGTCCTCTGCGCTGAAGGCGCTGCGCCGTGAAGCACGACCGCAAGGATGACGCGCTTCTGAAGCGGTATCTGAAGCTTCTGGAATACGAACTCGCACTGACGGAGGCTCAGAGCGATCTGATCCGGTTCGCCGAGGTCACGATGCCGGTCGATCGGTATATGGATGACCCGTCGAAATCGAAGTATCTGGCCCAGCCGCATCACCGCTTCATGGCGCGGATCGCGCATCAGGTGGAGGTTGGCGAACTTCTCAAGCTGCTCATCAGGACGGCCCCGCGGCACGGCAAGACGGAGTTGATGACGCTGAGGTTCGCGGCCTGGTATTTCGGCAAGTATCCGGAGCGGGACATAATCGTTGGATCATACAACTCCCGGTTTGCCGAGGATCTTGGCGGTCAGGTGAAGGAGATTCTGCGCTCCAAGCGGTTCCGTCAGGTGTTTCCTGACTTCCAGCTTGAGAAGGAAGCCGTCGATCACATCAGCACGACGCAAGGCGGGAACATCTACTTCATCGGGCGGGACTCGACGGTTACTGGTCGGGGTGCGGATCTGCTCATATTGGACGACCCGATCAAGAATGATGCTGATGCGAGGTCCGGGGACTTCCGCGAGAAGTTGTGGCAGTGGTTCACGCAGACATTCCTGACGCGCCGGCATACGGACAAGTCCGCGGTGGTGGTCACTGGAACGCAGTGGCACGAGGATGATCTTTTCGGGCGTCTGACAGACGATTCCAACCCGGTGTTCTCGAAGAAGTTGAGCGAGGGTTTCGAGGACTTCAAGCTTCCGGCGATCGCAGAGGAAGATGACCCGATGGGTCGCAAGCCCGGAGAGGCGCTTTGGCCGGAGCGGTTCGGGATCAGGTATCTTGAGGAAATGCAGGAGGCGAACCCGCAGTCGTTCTCGGCGCTCTATCTGTGCAACCCGGTCCCGTCGAAGGGTGCCTTCTATCAGACGGACGGCATATTCGAGTATGACAGCCACGAGTTGCCGGAGCGCCTGACGATCTACATGGCGGGTGACTTCGCCGTATCCACGGGGAACATCAACGACAGGACGTGCCTGATTCCCTATGGGGTCGATGATCGCGGCGATGCGTGGATATTCCGCGATGTAGTCTGGGGGCGGATCGCTTCGGATGCGGCCGTCGAGGCCGTCATAGACCTCATCAAGCGCCACAAGCCCGTGTTCTTTTACGCGGAGAAGGGCCAGATCATGAAATCCATAGGTCCGTTTCTGAGCAAGCGCATGGAGGAAGAAGGGGTGTATGTCCCGATCCTCACGGAGATGCGGACGGTGGACAAGGTTCAGTATGCCCATGCGGCGAGAAACCGTTGCGCCCAGGGACGTATCAGGTTCCCGCGCTTTGCCCCGTGGTGGTCGAACGCCAAGACGGAAATGCTGAAATTCCCCAATGCGCGGTTCGATGATTTCGTTGACACGCTTTCAATCGTGGGGATGAAGTTGAACCAGTATACCGGCCCCGGCGCCAACCTGATGAAGAAGCCGGAGGAACGGGGATCGTGGGGCGCGCTGAAGAAAGAGTTCAGCCGGCAGGACCGTGAGCGCCTTGCCCGCAACTCTCGCGCTGGTTGGTGACTTGAACCCCTGTTAATGGTATTTCTCCGACCAAGGAGAAAGCCATGCAAGAAAACCTTATCCAGCGCGGCGACCGTGAAGGGCTCGATGAGTCGCGCGAGGCTGAGGTCCGGCGTCTCTGCACCGCCGTAAAATCCGATCTGAAGTATTGGGAATATGCCTTCAAGCGGATGAAGGAATGGCGGGCCTTTGCCCGCGGCCGTCAGTGGCCGGGCGTCACCAAGGAGGAAGCGTCCAACCCCGACCGGCAATACATAGTGAACATCACGCAGCGCCACATTCAGCAGCGGACCTCGCACATCTACGCCAAGAACCCGCGCTTCCGGTTCCGCAAGTCCCAGAAGATTTCATCGAAGATATGGGACGGAACTTCGCAGCAGCTTCAGATGGCGCAGATGATCCTTCAGGAAGATCCGGTCAATGCCGCCGCCATGATGATCGTTCAGGAGGCGATGGCGGCCCGCCAGCACTCGCAGATGCTTGATTCTGTCGGCAAGACCATGACGATTCTCTACGAATATCAGGTCCGTGAGCAGAACCCGCCGACGAAGAAGATGATGAAGAAGCAGGTCCGCACGGCCCTGACATGCGGGGTGGCCTATTTCAAGCAGACCTATCAGCGGGCAATGGAGTTGAGCCCGGACGGGCATCAGGCGATCAACGACGCATCGAACAGGCTGGCAGAACTGGAACTCCTCGCCGCCGATCTTAGCGATGACCAGTTCACCGAGCAGGAAGCCAAGATGGAGCAACTGCGGCAGCAGATCGAAGCCATCGAGGCGGAACAGCAGATCATCATTCACGAAGGTCTGGCGCTGGACTACCCGGACAGCACCAACATCATCCCCGACCAGAACCTCACATATCTTCCGGGTTTCGTCGGGTGCCACAGGGTCACGGAGCAGTATTGTCTGACGCCGGACCAAGTGAAGAAGATCTACAAGGTGGACGTGTCGAAGTCGGCGACGGAATACACCGACCGTCAGGACGAATACGACAAGGAGGTTGTCGAACGAAAAACCGTCCGGGTGTGGGAGATATGGGATATTACGACCGGACTGGTGGCGACGGTCTGCGACGGCTACAACGATTATCTCGTGGAGCCCCACACGCCAATCACCTACACGGATCGTTTCTGGCCGTGGTTCGTGCTGGCGCCGAACGCGCTCGATGACGCCGACGATCCGTTCCCGCCGTCAGACGTGGAACTGATCCAGTGTCAGCAGATGGAACTGAACAGGGCTGGCGAAGGTCTGCGCGATCACAGGTGGGCAAACCGGCCGCGCTGGGTGACGGGGCAGAACCTTGCCGACACTGACCGGGCGGCGATGGAGAACGCGGCGGCGCACTCGATAACGGTCCTCAAGTCGATGGCGCCGGATGCGAGAGTGCAGGACAAGTTCCAGCCATACCCGGCCACACCAATCGACCCGAACCTCTACAACAGCGCCCCGGCGTTTCAGGACATTCTCAGGGCAGCCGGCACGCAGGAGGCAAACCTTGGCGGCACATCGGGCGCCACCGCCACCGAGTCCAGCATTGCGCACGCCTCGCAGAAGTCCGTCGAGTCGTCGGCGATGGACGAGTTCGATGACCTTCTGACGGAGATGGCGCGATCCGGAGGCCAGATCCTGATGGCGGAAATGAACGCGCAGCAGGTCACGGAGATTGTCGGCCCCGGCGCCGTGTGGCCGGAGCAGACGCGAGAGCAGATTTCCAAGGAGGTCGAACTTGAGGCCGTGGCCGGATCGTCCGGACTTCAGAACCAGGCGCACGAGGTTCAGGTCCGTGAGCGTGTGTTCCCGCTTCTGTTCCAGCTTCCGGGCATCCGTCACGAATGGCTGGTCAAGGATCTTCTGCGCGTTCTGGACGACAGGATGAATTACGAGGATGCCGTTGAAATGGGGGCACTGCCCATCATGGCAATCAACGGGCAACTTCAAGGCGCCGCCAACCGCGGCGTTTCCCCGATGCAGGGCGGCGGCGAAAGCAATGCCCCGCAGCCCCAGATGCCACAGGAAATGGGGCATATGGGTTCGACGCCTGAAAGTGGTGCGGAGCCGAAGCTTTTCAGGTAATTGTGTTGCATGACGGCCAGGTAGGAAAACATGGACCCGAAGCTTGAAGATCAGACCGTAGATGAAACGGTGGCAGATGAGACGGCCTCGCCAGCCGAGACGGATGGTGCATCTTCGTCAGATGCAGCGGATCAGGGATCGGAAACCCTTGCCGACGCGATGGCAAAGGAGTTCGCCGAGAAATATGGCGATGCGGAGCCTGGGGCCGAGGAACCGGCACCAGAGGAACCTGAGCCTGAACCTGAGTCCGAGCAGACGCCGGAAACGGCGGCCCAGGATGCCGACGATCCAGACGACGACGAGTTCCGGATTCCGGACGAACAGTTCAAGGCCCTGCCGGATGGCGTGAAGAAGCGCATCGGCCACCTGAATACCCGCTGGAAAAAAGCCGAGCGGGAACTGTCCGAGGTCAAGACGGAACTTCCGACTCTGAAGGACGCGCACGAGAGGTTCACGCGAATCCAGTCGTTCGTGCAGGAGCATAACATCGAGCCGGAGAACGTCACGAAGATGTTCGACATGGTGGCGATGCTCTCCCGCGGGGACTACAAGGGCTTCCTTGAGACGATCAAGCCGTTCTATGACCATGCCGCGCAGGCCGCAGGGCAGACCATCGCCCCGGACCTTCAGAAGCAGGTCGAGGACGGATACCTGACCGAGGAACATGCGCGCGAACTTACCGCTGCACGGATGCAAGGCCAGACCTACAAGAGTCAGGCCGATCGCTACCGGCAGCAGTCGGAGCAGCTTCGCCAGCAGCATACGCAGCAGGTAGAGCAGAGCCGCATGATCGACGCGATCACTCAGCGCGAGGCGCACCTGAAGGCCACGGACCCGGACTATGCCCAGAAGCAACCAATGCTCAAGGCAATGGTGGAACTGGCGCTGAAGAACGGCGCCCGGCCGCAGAACGCACAGCAGGCGATTGCTCTTGTCGATGACGCATATACGCGTGTTTCGGCAATGGCACCCGCCCCTCGTCCGGCGCGGCCAACGACACCACGCCCGAGCGCATCATCTCCCCCGAGGGGGGCGCCGGCACCGAAAACCCTCGAAGAAGCAATCGAGCAGTCGCTGTCACAAATGCCCTCCTGACACCGTAAGGAAGTAACACAATGTCTATGGAAGGCTTCTCGGCGGCCCAGATCGTCCACGCGCAGGCTACCTCGCTGGACTTTCACCTGAAGGGTCCGCTGTTTCACAACAATATCCAGGAGAAACCCCTTCTGGCGAAGATGGAGTCGAGCACCAAGCCGTTCACGGGCGGTAAGGAACTGATCACGATGGGCGTCCGTTTCGAGACGGGCGCTGGTGGCGTTAACGATGGCGTGACAGGCTACTCGCACACGGATCAGGTCGGGTTCTACAATCCGGCGAACGGTCTGCGTGCGTCGTATGTCTGGCGCGAGCATCACATCGGCTGGACCGTTTCGGAAACGGAACTCAAGCGCGACGGGGTTCTCGTCACGGATGGCCCGAACCGGATCGGCAACACCGCCAAGCGGGCGGCGCACATTCTGGCGCCCGTGTTCGAGGAAGCGGCGGGAGACTTCGCCGAGCAGTATGCGATCACGATGAACAACCTCATGTGGGGTGACGGTTCGGCTGATCCCTCGGCTCTGCACGGCCTCATGTCGTTCATCCTCGACATTCCGACCATCGGCGTCGTCGGCGGCCTGTCGAACGTCACCTATGCGCCGTGGCGCAACTTCGCCTTCACCGCGGCCTTCAATGGGCACGGATCGTTCGACGCCAACCACGGCGGCGATGCGATCACGTCCACGCCGGCTAATGGTGGGGCTCTGTTGCAGGCGCTTCAGAAACTGTGGCGTCAGCTTCGTCGCCGCGGCGGCAAGCCCGACTGCTTCTTCGCCGGCTCCGACTTCATCGACGCGATGGAGGTCGAAATCCGCGCGAACGGCGGGTATTCCGACACCGGCTTCTCGCAGAACCATGATGGTTCGGTCGGCGAGATGTATTTCAAGAAGGTTCCGATCAAGTATGATCCGACCCTTGATGACATGGGCCGGTCGAAGTTTGCCTACATCTGGGATTCGAGCGACATTCATGTGCGCGCGCTCGAAGGTGACTGGAAGCGTCGGCGTCAGCCGGAGCGTCCGTATGACCAGTTCGTATTCCACCAGTCGCTGATCTGCACGGGTCAGATGGTGGCCCGGCGCCGCAACTCTGCCGCGGTTGTGGAAATCGACTGAGCAACCGAGGGGGCGGCTACGGTCGCCCCCTTTCAACCATTGGAGTGACCATGAAAGTCGATCTGATCGAATGCACTGTCCGTCTGAACCTCGACGGAAACCCGAACCTCGCCGAGATTGTCCGCGCCGGCAAGAACGCCGCCCGCGCGACGGAAATCCCCGTCCTGCGCGCGATGCACGACCTCGGGATGGGCGACGAAAGCGATTGCTCGATCTTCAATGCGCGCGTCATCGGGCAGGCCGAGACGACCCGTGCGCAGGAAATCGCCTTCCTGAAATCGAAATACAAGCAGAAGTATCTGGACCTGGTATATCCGGGTGGGCGCGGGCTTCCCGAGAAGCTTGAGCACTGCGAACTGCCGGCGGCGAATCTAGCCAAGCGCGGGCAGCAGCCAAAGTCCGACCGGGCCGAGGTTGTCGAGAAGGCGGGGTAACAGATGCGCAGCGGCGTCCCCCTGCATGTCATCCGCAAGGAAGTGCTGATCGAGGCCGGCGTTTCGCACGACCCGGACCACGGTTCGTTTTCCAAGGCTTCGATCAACCAGAAGATCAACCGCGTGGAGCGGATGATGGCTGTCGAGGATGACTGGCCGACGCAGAACTACGAGGAACAGGTTTCCGTTCCTGCGGATGCCCGGTGGGTGACACTTCCTGTCGGGGTGACGCTGCGCTCAATCCGCCGCATTTCCGTTCTGTTCGGGCAGACGTGGCTTCCGGTCACGCAGGGGATCGGCCCTGCCGAACGCAGCCTCTACACCACTGACATGCGGGCCACGCCTATCGCGCGCTGGGATTACAAGGTGGACAGTCCGGGGGAGTTCGAGGTCTGGCCCATCGGCGCACAGCCGCAGGTTCTTCTGTTCGAGGGCGTCAGGGAAATCGGCGCGATGGAGGACGAGGGCGATGTGTGCGCTCTTGATGCGGACGTGATCGTTCTTCGGGTGGCGGCGGCGATGCTTGGCCGCGACAAGCAGGAGGACGCCGCACTTCTGGCGACGGAGGCCGCACGCCTGACGCAGCAGATACTCAAGGATCTGGCAAGCACCAGGCCGCGGCCGAACGTGTCCCGCACGGCCAGGACCATTCGGAGGCCGGGGATCGACTATATTCCGCCCGGTAGTGCCTGATGCCGTATTACGTCATCTCCAACTTCGCGAGCGGTCGCGACCTTCGCCGATCAGCGGAAACGGCCCCCTCGGGGTCGCTTCGCGTTTTGCGCAACGCCTTCATCAACGAGGGCGGCGAGATAGAGAAGCGGAAGGCTTTTGTCCGTCAGGAGGAAGTGACGGAATTTGCGAGAGACGAAACGCGCAGGGGCACCATCACCGGCCCGCATATCTGCCCCAACTGCCCCCGGACGGTATTCTTCCGGCACCGCGGCGGATCGCGGCCCGGAGCACCCTTCACGGCGGGTTCGGAGCCGGAGACAGCCTTCTATTCGCGGATCGACCCGCTTTCGGGAAGGATTACGCACCGCTTCTGGACGCAGGCATCGGCGCTTGCTCTGGCGTCGGGTTCCGTTCTCATGCACGCTCGGACCTCAACCGAGTTCGCGTCCGACGCCTATTTGGTCGAGTCGTTCCTTCAGCCTGACGGCACGACGAAATTCGAGCATGTCTATGTCGAGCACACGGCATCGGAGCCGACCGACGAGGACGTGATCGCCGACAATGACGGACGCCCGGCGCAGTATATCCTGAAATCGAAAAACTACGTTGGCGCCGGGAACACGCTCTTTGCCTCGGCGGTTGGCGATCCGACAGACATGACGACAGGTGCCGGCTTCGGGGCTGTTGACCTGACGACGCAGAGCAAGGCGATCGGTCAGGTTGTCGCCATTGCGGAATACTTCGGGCAGATCGTGGTGTTCGGTCGCCGCGGCATGATGTTCTGGTCCGTCGATCCGGACTTTGCGCAGAACCAGTATCTTCGCTCCATCGAGGGCTCCATCTTTGCGGCAAGGTCCGCGACAGGATACTCGAACGGCGACGTTCTCTACCTGACGCGCGGCGGGGTGCGGTCGCTACAGGCGCGGGACTCGTCCAACGAGGCGCGGGTTTCTGACGTTGGCAGCCCGATCGACACGGACATTCGCCGGAGTCTTGAGTCCAGCGTGGAGGACGCGGAGCCGGTGTTTTCCATCGCCGGCCCGGAGGTTCCGAACGCGCAGTTCTATCACCTTGCAACTGGCATCGTGCATCACGACAGCGGGCAGTTCTGGCTGGCGCTGAAGGACCGCATCCATGTTCTTTCCCGCTATCCGTCAGCGAAGGTTCTGGCATGGTCAACCTTCGACCTTCCGCTTCTGGAGGACAATTCGGAGTGGGGCAACGGGGATCTGAAGGGGCGCTGGGTGGCCGACTGGTGCGTGATCGGGGAGACAGTGATCTTCCGGAACTTCAATGATGAGATCTACATCTACGGCGGCTATGACGACGCCACCTATGACGATTCCGAGGTCGAGGTCATCCTTCCGTTCATGGACATGGGGCGTCCCGGCACCGTCAAGAAGTTCACCGGCATGGACCTTGTGTGCGAAGGCAAGTGGGACGTGGAGTTCACCACGAAGTCATGCGGCGAGGATCGTCCGGAGCGGTGGGTGAAGATCGGCGAGATTGACGGCAACACCCGCTCCATCCCGAGGGTGTTCTTTCAGGACACGGGAACGCACATCGCCTTCCGCCTGACGACACGCGACGTTATGCCGGCGCGGATCGGCGAGATAGTCGTCCACTATCAGGAGGGCGCGCAGAAATGACGATGATCGCCAACCCGTCCCTGAGCGAGATGATCTTTGTCTGCCAGAACATGCGGCCGGAAAGCCGGCAGGAAATCTTCGGGCTGTTCCCCGGCACACCTGAGCAGCTTGCCGCATATCTGGACGCTGCCGGAGGCTACAAGTGGGTAGGATACCACCGCAACTGGCCTACGGCGCTGCTTGGCGCCTATCCGATCAGGCAAGGGGTCTGGGGCCTTTTCGGCTTCGGAACAACGGCATGGCGCAGCGTGTGGCGCTCGGTGACGGTAACGGCCAAGCGTGATATGATGCAGGCGGTTCTTGACGCCGGGGCGCATAGGGCGGAGTGCATGACGTTGGCGGATCACGAGGAAACGCACAAGTGGCTGAACTATCTCGGGGCCACAGAGCGCACGGAAATGCCGAAGGCTGGAAGGAACGGCGAGGACTATGTGATGTTCGCCTGGTTGAGGGAAGATTGAGATGTGCTTTAGCAGACCGCGGGTGGATACAAGCTATCAGGACTTCGCGCGACAGGAAGCAGAGCGCGCCCGCGCAGAGGAAGAAGCGCGTCAGGCGCGTATTTCCGAGGGCATGACGAATATCCGCGGGGTGTTCGAGGATCTGAGCCCGGTGCTGGGGCAACGCGAGCAGGCGATGCGCGACTTCTACCTGCCGCAACTGGACAAGCAGTTCGGTGATGCGCGGGATCAGCTTGGGTTCTCTCTCGCCCGCGCCGGGCTTCTGACCTCGACCACGGCAGGCCAGAAGCAGGGCGATCTGTCCGAGGCGTTCGCGCTGAACCGTTCCGGCATCGAGTCCGACATTGCGAGCGATCTTGCCCGGACGCAGCAGCAGATGAACCAGCAGCGCGCGGCGCTTGAGTCCGGGCTTCGGGCTTCCGGCGATGCGACCGCCGCGACGGATGCGGCGCTCAACACGGCCGTCACCTTCCGTCAGGACTCGCCAACGCTTTCGCCGCTTGGCCCGCTGTTCTACGGCGTCGGAACCGGCATCGGCGCAGCACAGCAGGGCTACCGGACGGGCCAGGTGCGCCGAATGGCAACCCCTAACCCGCTTTCATCCGGCACAGGAAGGGTGGTGATGTAATGTGCATCCCCGGACTTGACCCCGCAACGCTTCTTGGCGTCGCCGCCTCTGTTGGCGGCTCTCTGGTCAATAACCAGATCCAGAACCAGGCGATCAAGGAGCAGAACCGCCAGAACCAGATCGCGATGGATCGCGAGCGGCAGGCGCGGATGGAAGAAGTCGCCCGCCAGCGGAATTGGGAAACCTCGCAGGCAGAGGAAGTCACCCGCGCGCTTGCGGCGGCAGACCCTCAGCGTGTCGAGCAGGAAACGCAGCGCCGTGTCGATGAGCCGGACAACCGGGTGATCGCGGCTGCGGACGAATACAACATTCCGGCCCTTCAGGGGCAGGTCCAGAATGAGGACATAAACCTCGGCGCCACGATTGCCGACCGGGCGAACCGCACCCGTGAAATGCTTCGCGCGGCGGCGCTTCTTCAGGGGCAGTCCGGCGCGTTCAACGATGTGTCGCAGGCGCTTTTCGGGATGGGGTCGAACCTTGCGGAAACCGGGGGGTATCGCCGCGGCAGCATGAACGCGGCATCGTTGGAGACCTCGGTTCCTGCCGCCACCGTGACGCGCAGCCACAGCCCGATCGGCGATCTTCTGATGCTTGGCGGTCAGGCGATGGCCGGTCGTGCCGGGCAGCGCGCAGGATTCGGCGGCACGCAGCCCTACAATCCCGGCGCAATGATCGGGCAGCCGCTTTCGGCGATCCCGTGGTTGAGGTAAGGCCATGCAGCAATCCCCATACAACAACCCGATGTTCGCGCAGGGCCTTGCCGGTCTGGTGCAGTCTTTCATCGGCAATCCGTCAGCGGAAGCGCAGGCTCAGGAGGCGGCATCCCGCGCGCTTCTCAACAACCAGACGGCGCAGTTCCGCGATGCGATCGGCGACACCGGGCTTCAGGGCGATCTGGCGAGCATGATGATCCGCGCGCTTCAGGCCGGTCCGGACTACTCGCGTTATGCGCCGGGCATCGGTGATGCGACGATCCGCATGGGGGCTCTGGGCTTCGGCGGGCCGCAGCACACGCCACGGGGCGACATAGCCGCGCTGTTCCAGCAGGCGATTGCCGGAGGCGGAAGGGGGCGCGGTCGTCCGAGTGGTTCGGGTGACGGATCTTCCGGCCGGGCGCTTGGTGCCGGAGACAGGTCGCGCTTCATCTCTGCCGCGCGCCGTCAGGGGCTTGACGAGGGCCTTGCCTACAGCTTCCTCGCGGACATTGAGGAAGGCTTGTCCCAAGGCCGGTATCCGTCGCCGGAAGCCGCCTTCTCGCACTACCTCAGCGAGGAAAATTGGGAGCGCGATGATCGCGAAGTCGAGCGCGGCTGGCTCAACCCGATGCGCTATCTTGAAGGCCCGACGCGCACGGTCCCCGGCGATCAGATCACTGGTGTTCAGCCCTATGGGGCGCGTGCGCCAGCGGATGAAGGAGCCGCCGTTCAGGCGCTCAACCAGGCGCGTGAGGCAATCGCCCGAGGCGCGTCGAGAGAGGCGGTCATCGCCCGTCTGGTCGAAATGGGGATCGACCCCGGAGGGCTCTGATGAACCCGTTTGAAGATCTGATCCCGAAGGCTGCCACGGGCGGCCTTTTCGATGACCTGATCCCCGCCGATGTTCCCGAGCCGTCGCTTGCGGACTCGTTCGCCCCACCGGCAGCGAGCCCCATGCCCATCGCGCGGCCCTCTCCCCAGCCCGTACAGGCCCCGCCCACGGCCAGCATGTCGGCGCCGGCAGAGCGCATCCCCTTCGGCACACACGGCAGCGAGGCACGCTTCAGGAGCGGCGCCAGCGGTCCGATCTATCCCTCTCCCCAGCCCACCGAGTCCCGCTTCGCGCAGATCGACCGCGGGCTTGGCGCAGCGATGGCGCAGGATCAGGCGGCGGCACAGGTGGATGCCACGGGCTACGACGCGCGGATGCAGGACCGCGCCATGCAGAACCTTGAGATGCTGACGCAGATGCTTGCGACGGCTGACGAGGCAGAGCGCCCGCAGATCGAGCACGAAATTGCCCGCCTGTCGGAGGAAATACAGGCCCGCGACGTGCGGACGGCCCAGCCGGAATACGAGGCCGGAATTGCGCGGCTGTTTGAGCAGGCATTGGAGAACGAGGCGCTGGCAGAGAGCGGACAGAGACTTGTCGGCAACCCGCTGCGCTTCCCGCAGGACATTGCGTCCGGCGCGCTTGGGGCGATTGGCAGTTCGATTGAGGGTATGGGGCTGATCGGTGATCGGCTTGGCTTCGACGGATCGGGGCTGCGCGGGACAGGAACGGGCATCGCCGACCTGAGCCGGCGGATCGCACCGGATCAATCGGAGCGTGGCTTCGGGTCTGACGTGGCGGCCGGCGTCGGTTCGATGGGCACCTACCTTGTCCCCGGTGGCATTGCCACGGCCCTCACGCGGGGCGCTGGGCCTGTAGCCCGCGGCGCGGCCGGTATCGGTGCGGCATCGACACTTGCCGGCCCTGGGGGCGCGTCAGAGCAATACAACCGCGCCATAGAGGCCGGACTTCCGGAAGAAGAAGCTGTCCGGGTTTCGATGTATGGCATCCCTGCCGGCGTCGTGCAGGTCGCGCCGGTCGCGGTGATCCTTCGCAGGCTACCGCCCAACGTGCGCGGCGATGTGGCGAAGCAGATCAAGACCGTTGCCGAAGCCTTCGTTGCGGAACTCGGCGCAGAGGGTGCCGGAGCCCTGATGCAGAACTTCATCGAGCAGTCCTACAACCCGGAGCGCGGAACGTGGGATGATGTTCTCTATCAGGGGGTGGTTGGCGGTTCGTCAGCGGCCGTCATCCAGACGCTTCTTCAGGCCGCCACGCGCGGCCGAGGCCCGTTTGCGCCCGGCCCGCGAGACAGGGGGCGCGCGCTGGGTCAGGGGCTTGACCAGTTGGTAGAGGGGGCCGAGTTCGAGACCCCGGCCGGAGAGGTCGCGCGTGATGCCCTCGCAACCCCGCAGGACATGGTTCAGCGGCTACAGGAGGCTGGCGTTCCTGACGCGGAAGCGGTCGCCCAAGGTTCCGCCGCGACGGGGATACCGCCGTGGGTGCCCGG
>PWPN01000253.1 GCA_003557125.1 Phycisphaerae bacterium
GGAAGACGGCCGCCACGGCTCGTCACGTCATAGCTCAGCGAAGACGGAGGGGCGTCCGCTACGCTCCCTCGCGGTCGCGGCTCGGATTTCACCGGGCGGCCGTTACATGCTCGATCAGGCGAGCGTTCCGCCAGTGATCTCGTCCATCGTGACGCGGCGGCGTTCATAGACAGCCTTGCGTACAAGAAGACCGACGAGCGTCGCCATGCGGCTGGTCTCGACACCGCAGATGAGCTGCTGCTGACCGCGGACCGTCTTAAGAAACGCAGCGATCATATCGCGCGTCCAAGCCGGCTCGGTCTCTCGCGGCGCGTACTGCTCGGGCTCTTTTTCGCGGTCCCGATAGAAAATCTTGCCTTCGGTCAACGAGGCACCGGCCTCCATGCCGCTGACAAACTCGAACACGCCGCTGAAACGCCCCTCGGCCGCGTCCGGGTATTCGTCATGGTGCGGGCAGACCCAACTGTGCTCAAAGCTGACGTTGAAGTCGCGGTATTCGATGTTGGCGAGATAGTGGTCGGTCACGTCGCGACCGGGATCGAGGTCCGGGAAGAGATTGCCGTGCCCGACGCCCATGGCTGCGACGGGCAGCTCGCCGGCCACCCAGTTGAGCACGTCCCACGTATGGCAGGCCTGCTCGAGCATCCAGTCGCCGCTGTACCGGCGCCGGCCGAACCAGTCCCGCGGTGCGTGCTGGGGCAGACCGATCGGCCCGCGAATGTTCCACGCGGCCCGTGCATCGACCAGCTTGCCGAGCGCGCCGCCGCGGATCAGTTCGATCCCCTTGGGGAACAACGTTGTGGCACGACGCTGAAAACCGATCTGCGCGATGACCTCGGGATTCTTGCGCTGTGCCGCGACGACCGCATTGGCCTCGTTGACGGTGATGGCCATCGGCTTTTCGCCTAAGAAATGCTTACCGGCTGCAAAACAATCCACGAACATCGGGGCGTGCAGATGGCACGGCGTGCCGATGAGCACCGCGTCGATGTCATCGCGCGCCAGCAGTTGCTTGTAGCCGTCCGTCCCCGTGTAAACATCGGGTCGTTCGTTGAGCTTCTCGGCCACGTGCTCGACGATCCGATCCACATGCGGCGGATGGATATCCGCCACAGCCTTGATGCTGACATTCGGGTCGATGTCGAGCATCTGACGGGTCACCCAGAAGATGCGGTTGCCGGCCCCGATGATACCGAGCCGGACCTGCTGGTCCGCTCCGATCGGTGCCGGTCGCGGCCCCTGCACGACGCGCAGGGTCGGGCCCGCATCGGTCGGGCTGCATCCGCCGGCCGACGACACGAGACCTGCCGCAGCCGCCAGCTTGGCCGAGGTTGCAAGAAAATCCCGTCGTGATGGCTGTTTCTGATCCGTCATGTCCTTGACTCCTTCCAACGTGAGTTTTTGATCGCCTGAAGACTTCGCCTTTATCCGTAAGGGGCGACGCCCCTGAGCATTCCCGAAGATGGGCCTGCATTCTATCGGCCCACCCAGCACCCGTCACATCCCCGCACAGCCTCGCCCGCCGCTCCGCGCTCACCCCGAGGATCAGGTGATACGCAGCATCGTCTTGTACTCGTCGAGTCGGCGGTCGACGTCGGCCAGGGTGATTGTTTCAATACACCGCGTGCTGAAATCCTCGATCGTGTAGGAGGCGGTGATCGTCCCGCGCGCCAGGCCATTGCGCAGCGCGTCGAAGCCGATGTCGTCCACCGATGCCAGATACCCCATCATCCCGCCGGCGAAACTGTCGCCCGCCCCGGTCGGATCCTTGACCTGCGTCGTCGGATAGGCCGGCAGCACAGCCACCTGGTCCTTGGTGACCAGCATCACGCCGTGCTGACCCTTCTTGATGACGACGAACTTCGGGCCCCACTCGAGAATGCGTCGGCCGGCCAGGACAAGATTGTTTTTGCCCGTGAACAGCAAGGCCTCGACATCGTTGAGGATCGCGCCGGTCACCTGTTTGAGCGTGTGGAGCAACGCATTCCGCTCGTTGTGGATCCACAGATCGCGCGTATCGGCCACGATGAGCCGCGGCGCCTTCAACTGATCGATGAAATCGGACTGCAGGGCCGGGTGCGTGGCCGCCAGGAAAACGTAACGGCTGTCGGTATACGCGTCGGGCACCTTCGGGCCGGTCTCGGCTAAGACATTCAGGGCGACCTCGACCGTTTCGGCGTCGCTGGTCACCTCGTCGTACGAACCCGACCAGCGGAAGGTCTTGCTGCCCGTGCGAACCTCAAGCCCGCTCAACTCGAGCCCCAGACCTTCCAGGTACGCACGGAACGCCGGCGGAAAATCCTCGCCCACCACGCCGACGAACCGGACCGGCGCAAACAACCGGGCAGCCAGGGAGAAATGGACAGCCGAGCCCCCGTAAACGCCTTTCGCCTCCCCGAGCGGCGTTTTCAAATCGTCGATCCCAATACTGCCGGTCACCAGCAATGACATGCAAACCGTCCTTTCCTTTCGTATCGTGCTGCTTTACGTACGCGCGTCAGCCCCGTTTGGAACTGAACAATAAAAGTCCTGAAATCGTAAAGTGATGGAGTATACAGCCGCTGAGCGAAGCCTGCCAATCGCAAAGCCACCCCCAGGAGGGGCGTTTTTCTTGACTTTGACTGCCCGGCCGATTAGGCAGAAGTATTCATTCCGGGCCTCAACGACACGGGTCGACGAGGAAATGTCGACTGGAAATGTCGACTGGATAACTGTCGGCTGGACAAAGGCTTGAGGGTACTCCGCGCGCTCCGTGCCCATGGATGGCGATCAGGCACGGCCTCATGGCGAGCAGTCACGGCAGCGGCACATACCCTTGGACGAGGTAACTGAGTTGCTCGATCTCGATTTCATTCAGCTCGCGACGCGGATTCCGGTCATTCTCCTGGCCCTGACGGTGCACGAATGTGCGCACGGGTACTTCGCCTATCGGATGGGCGACCCCACCGCGTACCGGCAAGGCCGACTGACTCTCAACCCGCTCCCGCACCTGGATCTGCTCGGAACGATCTGCCTGCTCATCGCTCCGATCGGATGGGCCAAGCCCGTCCCGATCAACCCGCTGAACTTCCATGACCGACGCAAGGGCATCCTCGTCTCGACGGCAGCCGGCCCGGCCAGCAACCTCGTCCAGGCATTCCTCTTCGCCTTGCTGCTGCGGGGGCTCATTTTTCTGTCCGAGAACGCCGGCCTCACGGATGGGCACGCAGCGGCAGGCCTGCTCAAGGCGGCGACCCTGATGGCGGTAATGGCCGTCCTCATCAACGTGGGCCTGGCGGTATTCAATCTGCTCCCCCTGTTCCCGTTGGACGGGTTTCATATTACACTTCAGCTGCTGCCGGCCGATAAGCAACAGCGCTTCGCCGAAATGGCGCCCGTCGGGCCGTTCGCGATCCTCGCGGTGGTCTTCGGGTCGAGCTTGCTGGGGATCGACCTCATCGGACGGCTCATTTTTCCGCCGGTGAATTTCCTGCTGCATCACGTAGCGGGACTGGGCTGACGGGATGGGACGACCTGGCGCGACGGGATTGACCGGGCGGGACCGGACTGATCCTGGGGCGGCTCCGAACCGCGCAGCGTCCGCGGCAGTGATCAAGCGTCGAATGGACGGGAATAGGCTTCAACTGGGGCGAGGGACTTTCGGACGATGCGCGTTTTGTCAGGTATCCAACCTTCGGGGCGACTGCACCTGGGCAACTATTTCGGGGCGATCCGCCCGCAGATCGCGATGCAGCAGGAGCACGAATGCTTCTACTTCATCGCCACGTATCATGCGCTGACTAGCCTGGCCGACAGGCAACTCCTCGAAGAGTACACGCGCGAGGTGGCCATGGGCTATCTGGCGCTCGGCCTGGACCCGGAACGGACGGTCTTCTATCGCCAGACCGACGTGCCGGAGGTGACCGAACTGGCCTGGATCCTGTCCTGCGTGACGCCGATGGGGCTCCTCCAGCGCTGCCACTCCTTCAAGGACAAGATCGCCCAGGGGATCACCCCGAGTCACGGCCTGTTCGCCTATCCCGTCCTTCAGGCGGCTGACATCCTCATCATGGGCTCGCACCTCGTCCCCGTCGGCCAGGACCAGAAGCAGCACATCGAGGTCGCCCAGGACATTCAGGCCAAGTTCAACCTGGCCTTCGGTTCCGAAGCCCTCGTCCGCCCCGAACCCTACATTCGCGAAGAAGTCGCCGTCATCCCCGGCGTCGACGGGCGCAAGATGAGCAAGAGCTACGACAACACGATCGAGCTGTTCGGGCCGGAAAAGGCGATCCGCAAAAAGATCATGTCGCTCAAGACCGATTCGACACCGGTCGAAGCGCCCAAGGATCCCGGCCAATGCAACGTGTTCGCCCTGCTGCGCCTGTTTGCCGATCCGAGCGAGACAGCCGAGTGGGAGCAGCGTTACCGCCAGGGCGGCGTCGGCTACGGCGAGGTCAAGAAGCGACTCTTCGAGCTGTATGTCGAAGTGCTCGGCCCGGCTCGTGAACGTTACGAACAGTTGAAGCAGAATACGCACGAAGTGTACCGCATCCTCGCCGACGGTGCGGCCCGCGCGCGCAATGTAGCGAACGATACCATGAGGAAGGTCCGTCAGGATTGCGGACTCATCCGTGCCGATGCATCATAACGACACGAACGGATACCGACACGAATGGGTCGGCCCCGGGAATCGCAGTTACCGCACACGCGGAACGAAAGGCAGTCAGTTTTTTCGAATGCATCCAGGCACGTGAACGTCGTCGGCAGTGGAACCGACGATTCGCACGGTCGCCTGGGACATTGTGATGAGGACGTGACAGATGGCCCCTCCGAAACAGCAGGTATTGACCATCCGCGCGGACAGCGATCTGCTCGAAGCGATGAAAGGCATCACGAACCGCTCCGAGTTCGTACGCAATGCGATCCTGGCCGCCCTCGAGAATATCTGCCCGTTCTGCCGCGGAAACGGTATTCTTAAACCGAACCAGAAAAAGCACTGGGACGACCTTTTCGTCGACCACTATTTCACCGAGTGCGGCATCTGCCGTGAACCGCGACTGATGTGTTCGAACCGTACGCCCGAACAAGAGGAAGAAGCCAGGCAAAGGCAACAATAAACCGCGTACGATTGTCCATGACCGACTGTGGTCGACCGGCAGGTGCCCTGCCCCTCCACACGTTTTACGCGTTATTCAGAATCACGCCGTACCAGACCGACACTGAGGCACCACCATGCTCCCCGAAACCAGCCGTCAGCGTTTTTTTGCAACGATCCGTCACGAACGGCCGCAACGCGTCCCGATGGATCTCTGGGCAAGGCCCGAAATCCGCCGCATGCTCGAATCCCATTTCGGCACCGCGCAGGTCGAAGACGCGCTCGGCGTGGACTTCGTGGAGGTCGCGATCGGCGACCGGTTCGACGACTTCGACGCGCGGGCGGCGTCGCCGCGCGGTGGGGATTGGCCCGGTGCCGTCGGCCGTTACATCTGGCACGATGAGCGCACCTACGAGGACGGCTGGGGCATCGTGCACCGCGTCGGCGAGGACGGCAAGATCGTCCAATGGCTGAGCGGCCCGCTCGTGGAGCGGACCGACCTCTCCCGTATCGCGTTTGCGCCGACCGACCACCTCGAGGATCCTGACCGCATCGCTGCACAGGTCGCCGACCACAAAGCGGCCGACCGCGTCGTCACGGGCGAGGTCGTGATGCCCTTCAAGCGCGCGTGGCAATTACGCGGCCTGGAAAATCTGCTCTGCGACATGGTGGTCGACACCCCCTTCGTCGAGGCGCTCTACGATCGGATCTATGCCTTCGAGACGGAACGGGCGGTGCGACTGGCCCGCGCGGGCGTGGACCTCATCAAAGTCATCGGCGACATCGCGATGGAGGATCGCCTGCTGTTCAATCCCAAACTGTTCGATCAACTCGATAAGCCGCGTCTTGCGAACATGATCCGGAAGGTGCGGGAGGTTCGCCCTGAAACGGTCTTCTTCTATCATTCCGACGGAAAGCTCGATGCCGCGATCGATGGTCTCATCGCCGCCGGGTTCGACATCATCAACCCCATCCAGCCCGAGTGCATGGACCCCTACGCCACCAAGCAGCGATGGGGAGACCGTGTCACACTCTGGGGAACGATCAGCGTCCGCACGACGTTGCCCAAAGGATCACCCGAGGAAATCCGCCGAGTGGTCCGCGAACGGATCCGCCGTTGCGGTCATGACGGCGGCTTCGTGCTCGCCCCGGCCAACGTCATCATGTACGACACGCCGCTCGAGAACGTCTTAGCGCTCTACGAAGCCGGTCGCGATTTCACCTGGGACGATTGAGCCACCCAGGAGAACATTTCGTATTGGATTTCGGCTCCTCCTGTCTCATGAACTATCCGCACGACCCCGACAGGCTTACCATCTTCCCGCGTGTTGCGGGGGGCGGGGTAGCTCGCCTATGATGGCTTGGTTGGATACAAAAAAGCCATAATCCTTCCAGCATCGTCCAGCACCGTCCAGCACCAGGGACGGTGCGGTCCACCCGGGAAGCGAGGATCAGCGTGACGATATCGACACAGCAGCGATGGTCGGCCATGAAGGCGGCCACGCAATATCTGCAATCCCACTCGACCAAAGATCTTCTCGAACGCGTCGGGCAGCGCGTGCCGGATGTAGCCTGCTGCGATTCGACCGACAAGCAGTTCCTGCCGAGTTCCTACGGCGGAGGTCGGCCCAACGACGGCGGCGACTTTCTTGCCGGGCATGGGCTGTTCTATTTAACCGAAGAAGGCCGACTCTTTCTGGACTGCACCTCCGGCCATTATCAGATGCTCTGGGGCTACAACCCGCCCGCGCTTTGCGAGGCGATCCACGAGGCCCAGCAGGCGGGCATCGTCTGGGACAATCACAGCAACATCCCCCAGTGGCCGGTCAAGCAACTCGCCCAACGGCTCGAAACGTACGCCAATATCGCAGCCGGCGAGGATCGGCTCGACAAGATCCTCATCGGCGTGTGCACGGGCTCGTCGGCCTGCGCAGCCGCCTTGAAGATGCAACTGAGCTACTACGAACATCGCCGCGACGGCGAAGGGCCGCCGGTCTTCATCGTCCTCGAAGGCAACTACCATGGTACGGACATGTTCGCGCAGAGGCTGCGCGGCATGTGGCGCGACTACGTCACGAACATCGTGGTAGCGACCGTCGAACCGAACGATATCGAGGAACTCCACGCGATATTCGAACGGTACGGCCCGCGCGTGGCGGCGTTCTGGGCCGAACCGGTCATGATGAACCGCGAGGCCATCCTCGTGCAGCCCGAATATCTGCGGGTCGCGCGCGAATGCTGCGATTCGGTCGGGGCCGCGATGTGCATCGACGAGATCCAGACCGGCTTCTGGCAGCCGCGCATCTTCTCCTCGGCCGAGTTCGATTTCACGCCGGACATGATCGTCGTCGGCAAGGGGATGACCGCCGGTTTCCATCCCCTCTCGGGGCTGCTGTTCAAAAGCCGTTACGACCTGCTCGAACAGTACGACGCGCTGAACACCAACGGCGGAGCGGCACTGGCCAGCTATGTGGCGCTGCGCAGCCTCGATCTGGTCGAGGCGCAAGCGGATCGGATCGCGCCCCTGGGCGAGCGCGTGATGAACGGCTTCCGGAAACTCGCCGAAAAACACGCCGACCTGCTCGTCGAGGCGCGCGGGCACGGGTACCTGGCGGGCCTGAAATTCAAACGCGACAAGGACGCGCTGGCGTTCCATCAACGGGCACTCGAAAACGGGATCTGGATCCGTGCCCACGCATACCATGCAGGGCACAGCGCGATCCTGACGAAACTGGGCATGCCCGCCGACGAGACGATCATCGATTTCCTTGTGGAGCGGTTCGACGCGCTGCTCGCGCAGAGCCGCTGACGCCGAAGCCCAAGACGGTGAGGCGGACGGTACGTCCGCCACGGGGGGCGGACGCTACGAAGCACGGGCCGTTTGCAAGAGTCACAGGTCATCGAGGGCGCACCGATGTGGCAGGAAACGACACGAGATGATCGTAACCTGAGGATCTGGAACGAGGAGCTCGACGACTTCGTCCCGGACCGGGTGCTCGATTTCCACGTGCATATCTGGAACGCTGCGACCGTCGGCTCGGCCGTGCCCTTCCCCTGCGGCGGGCATCCGCTGGGCAAGTACGATTACGACGACCTGCGCGACGACCTGCGATTGACCTACCCCGGCCGACAGACGACCGCGGTCTGTTTCGGACTGCCCGACGTCACGTATGACATGAAAGCCAACAACGCCTACGTAGCCGCCGGTGCCGATCACGAGCGGTTTTTTCCGCTGCGTCTCGTCGATCCGCACGAGGATCCGGACGCGGTGCGGGAGGACGTTCTGAAGTCGCGCTTCGTCGGGTTCAAACCCTACCTCGATTATGTGCGAAAGGCCGACCCGAACGACGTGACGATCCACGAGACGCTCCCGCCGGGCATCATGCGCATCGCCGACGAGCTCGGCCTGCTCATCATGCTCCACATTCCACGCAGCGAGCGGTTGGCCGACCCGGTCAACCAGAAACAGCTCTGCGAGCTGTGTGCCGCCTGGCCGCGCGCCAGGATCGTGCTCGCCCACGTCGGCCGGGCGTACTACCTCAAAAACATCGTCGGCCATCTCGATCGGCTCAAGGAGTTTGAGAACCTCTACTTCGACCTGTCGATGGTTCACCAGTGGGAGGTGCTCGAATATCTCTTTTCCATCGTACGGAGCGACCGCATCCTCTATGCCACGGACATCCCGATCGCGCTGGCGGCCGGCAAGTCCGTCGAGATCAACGACCAGTACACGTACGTGACGCCGATCCCGTGGCACCTGTCGATTTCCGACGATCACGGCAAGCTCGTCTTCACGTCATTCCTCTACGAACAGCTCCGTGCGACCCGCAAAGCCGTCGAACGGCTCGACCTGCCGCGCTCGTTCGTCGAGGGCATGTTCTATGAAAACGGGACGCGGCTGCTGGAAAGCGTGTCGCATGCAGGAGGTCGGCGTTCATGAAAAAGCTGGGTGTAGGCGTACTGGGTTTCGGGTTCATGGGCAAGACGCACACCTATGCGCACCTGACGATCCCGCTCTATTATCAGCCGCCGCCGATCGCGTGCCGTCTCGTTTCAGTCTGCAGGACCGCATCCGCGCAAATCGAGGCAGCGCGCGAGACAGGCCGCTTCGAACGATGCACGACCGACCCCCGCGAAGTCATCGAGGCCGACGACATCGACCTCATCCACATCTGTACGCCGAACAGCGAACACTTTCCCGCGCTCGAAGCCGCCATCCGCGCCGGAAAACACATCTACGTCGACAAACCCGTGACGGCCAACCTCGACGAGGCCGACCGGCTCGCCGCCATGCTCGGCGATTACCGCGGCACGGCCCAGGTCGCCCTGCAATACCGATTCTTCCCAGCCGTCATGAAGGCGCGACAGCTCATCGACGAGGGGTTCCTCGGGCCGGTGACGCATTTCCGAGGCTGCTACCTGCACAGCGGGAGCGTCGATCCGGGAAAGGCTGTCAACTGGAAATCGACAGCCGCAGCCGGCGGCGGCGTCATCCGCGACCTCGGCTCGCACATCCTCGACCTGCTCAACGATCTCATCGGCCCCTTCGAGGCTGTCCTCTGCACGAGCCGCATCTGGGCACCCGAACGACCGAGCCTGGATAAACCGGGAACGACGATGACGATCGACGTCGAGGACGCCGCCGTGATGCTGCTGAAATCGGCCGACGGCGCGATCGGCTGCGTCGAGGCCAGCAAAATCGCCACGGGGACAGAGGACGAGCTGCGATTCGAAATCCACGGCCGACACGGCGCCATGCGGTTCAACCTCATGCAGCCCAACTACCTCGAAATCTACGACGGGCGAAGGCCGGAAGGCGCCCTCGGCGGGGAGTGCGGCTGGCAGCGGATCGCAGCGGTACAGAAATACCCGCCGCCGGGGGGTTCTTTCCCCAGCTCGAAGTGCAGCCTCGGCTGGATTCGCAGCCACGTGCACAGCCTCTACAATCTACTCGAGTGCATTGCACAAGGCCGCGAAGCCCGACCGTCACTGACCGACGGGCTCTATCTCCAGCGCGTGCTCGAAGCCGTGCGCGTCTCGGCCGACAATCAGGACTGGGTCGCATTGCCGCAGCCGAACTGATCGGCGAACATGACGCAGGGCGCCTGGAGGGAGCGGGCACGATGGATCGACCCAAAGTGGGGCTGCTGGGCCTGACAGGCCGTCGCGTGCCATCTCGGAGCCGACTACGTGGAGATCTGACATGCTGCTGGGCATCGATCTCGGAACGACAAACATCAAGGCGCTTCTCGTCGAAGAGGACGGCACGGTCCGCGCACAACAGGGAGCCGTGCCGGTCGACGTCAAACACGGCCCCGACGGCGGCGTCGAGCAGGACATCGAACAGATCTGGCGGGCCACATGCCAGGCGATCGCCCAGGCCGGTGCGGGCGGAGCATTGCGCAACGTCCGTGCCGTCGGCATCTCGAGCCAGGGCGGCGCGATCCAGCTTCGCACGCGCGACGGACGATGCGTCGGCCCCGTCATCAGCTGGCTCGACGGGCGAGGCCATCCGTTCGATCGGGCGATGACCGAACAGAAAGGAGCCGAGTGGTTCGCCGCACGCATCGGCCACGGCGGCAGCGGCGTCGCGATCGGCCAGGCCCTGCGCCTGCGGAAAGCATCTCCATCCCTGTTATCGGACGAACATGGCATCGGGTTCGTGGGCGACACGATCGTCCAACGGCTCTGCGGCCGAGCGGCCCACGACCACTCGTCGCTGTCGATCGCGAACCTCTACAACCCCGCGCTTCGCCGGGCCGACCCGGACGTGCTCGCAGCCATCGAACTCGACGAAGGGCGACTGCCCGACCTGCTGGCCGCCACCGAACAGGCCGGCACGATAACCCCCGACGCCGCCCGACAGATCGGCCTGCCCGAAGGGATCCCCGTTACCCCAGCCGTCCACGATCAATACGCTGCCGCCGTCGGTTGCGGTGCACTGGAAAACGGCGACGTGATGTTCGGCGCGGGGACAGCCTGGGTACTTCTGGCCGTCGCGGACCGCATGGCCTCACCGATCGCGCCCCTGGCATGGGTCTGCGATCATGTGGTCGAAGGGCGATGGGGGCACCTGCTCTCGCTGGTCGTCGGCGGCTCCGTTTTCCGGTGGGCCTTGGCGATGACGGGGCTCGCCGACGCACCGGCCGACAAGACCGACGAACTCATGGAACGCATCCCGCCCGGCTGCGAAGGGCTGAGCGTTTTCCCCTTCCACGACGGGAGGGGCGGCCCGCACCGACTCAGCGCGGGCCAGATGCGCGGATTGCGACTCGCACACGGTCCCGGCCACCTCTTGCGAGGATGCGTGGAGGGGCTCTCGTTCGAACTCGCCCGCCAGTTGGGCTGGTTGGCCGACGCGGGCTGCGGGGGGCGACGCCTCGTGATGTGCGGCCGGACATCCGGGACGCGCTGCACGCCCCGGATCGTGGCCGACGTGACGGGCCAGCCTGTGAACGTCCCCGCCCATACGGAAGTCAGCGCGTTCGGGGCCGCCGTTCTGGCACGCCGACTGATCGAGCCCGGCACGCAGCTCGAAGCGCTCGCGCGCGAGATGGTCAAGACAGCCCGCACGTTCGAGCCATCCGCCGCTCGCACACGCTACGAGGAACTGCTCGGCCGGTACGCCACTGCACTCGACACAGGCGTGAGAAAGGCCTGATAATGGCGATCTTTGCTACTGATTGAAAGGCACCCGACGTGAACGAAACGCCATCCCCAGCGCCGACAGCCTGTGCACCGACCTCGGATCGCGTGTTGGCGGTTCTCATTCCCGTTTACAACGAACAGGACACCATCACCACGGTCCTGGCCCGGGTCGACGCTTTGCCGATGGTCCGCGAAATCATCGTCGTCGACGACGGCTCGACGGACGCGACGGTCGCGCGAATCCAGGCATTCGGCTCGCCGCGCGTTCGCCTCATCCGCCAGCAGGTCAACAGCGGCAAGACCGCCGCCATCCGCCGGGCCGTCGCCGAAGCGACCAGCCCCTTGGCCATCATTCAGGACGCCGACCTCGAATACGACCCCGACGAAATCCCCTTCGTCGTCGCGCCGATCCTCGAAGGCAGAGCCGACGTCGTCTACGGAAGTCGCTTCCTCGTCCGCCGGGCAGCGCGGGTGCTCTACTTCTATCACTACCTGGCCAACAAATCGTTGACGTTCTGCTCGAATCTGCTGACGAACATGAACATGACCGACATCGAGACCTGCTACAAAGCTTTCCGCACGCCGATCCTTCAGGAGGTCCCGTTCAACAGCTCGGGGTTCGGGATGGAGGTGGAGATCACCGCCTTCGTGGCCCGCACGCGTGCCCGGGTCTACGAGGTGCCGATCTCGTATTACGGGCGGACCTACCAGGAAGGGAAAAAGATCGGCATGCTGGACGGCTTAGCCGCCCTGTGGTACATCTTTCGCTATAACCTTTTTTCGCGCCTCACGCCGTCCTACGCGCAACGGGTCCGGGCCGCCAACGATTTCCTGGCTTCCATGTCCCCCCTGCCCCCAGCCCCGGAAATCCCATCCGCGCCGCAACCGTGAGGAAGCGAAGTCCCTCTGATCCGAGCCGCGACCGTGAGGGAGCGGTCCTGCTCTTTCCCCCCTTATCGAGGGGATCAAGGGGGGTTCTTCGATACGAGAAGCCTCAACCCTCAATTTCACGCCCTTGGCAGGGGTCGGGTGCATCCTAAATTGGGTGGCGCGCTGCCAAAATGGCAGGTATGCTATCTGGGCGTTCGGGATCAACCGAGGTCCATTTCACGGAGCCGATCATGAAGGTCGAAATCAC